>NZ_JBHJRC010000117.1:0-23473 GCF_042261735.1 Kitasatospora sp. NPDC056327
GGCCCGGGCGTACCCGGGCCGGCGGACCGAGCCCCAACGGACCGAGCCCGAAGCACCCGCCCGCCGTGTCCGCAACCCCCGCCCGCCCGCGCCCGTCGCACCCAGCCCCGCCCCTCCCCGTTCCTCCCCGCACACCACCCCCGCCGATGGCAGGATGCTTGCGGTCGGTGCCACACCGGCCGGGGCGTGCCGCGGCGCCCGCCGGACCGCGGGGAGCGGAGGAGGGCCGATGGGCCGCAGGAAGCACCAGGTCGCCGTACTGGTCCTGGAGGGCGCCAAGCCGCTGGACGTGGGCATCCCGGCCCAGGTGTTCTCCAGCCGGCCGAGCATGCCGTACACGGTGCGGGTCTGCGGCGCCGCCCCGGGCCTGGTGGCCGGCGGGGACGGCCTCTCGTACCACGTGGCCGAGGGCCTGGAGGCGGTGGAGCACGCCGACACCGTCTTCGTCCCCGGCTACCGCGACCCGGCGAACACCGCGCCGCCGGCGGCCGTCGTCGAGGCGCTGGTGGCCGCGCACGCGCGCGGGGCCCGGCTCGCGGCCATCTCCACCGGGGCGTTCGCCCTGGCCGCCACCGGGCTGCTCGACGGCAGGCGGGCGACCACCCACTGGCACTACGCCAGGGCGCTGGCGGAGCGCCACCCGCGGGTCCTGGTCGACGAGAACGTGCTGTTCGTCGACGAGGGCGCCGTGCTCACCTCGGCCGGCGCCGCCTCCGGCATCGACCTCTGCCTCCACCTGGTGCGCCGCGACCACGGGGTGGGCCTGTCCAACCACGTGGCGCGCCGGCTGGTGGCCGCGCCCTACCGCAGCGGCGGCCAGGCCCAGTACGTGCCGCGCAGCGTGCCCGAGCCGCTGGGGGACCTCTTCGCCGACACCAGGGAGTGGGCACTGGAGCACCTCGCCGAGCCGCTGACCCTGGAGGGGCTCGCCCGGCACGCGCGGGTCTCGGCGCGGACCTTCTCGCGGCGGTTCGTCGAGGACACCGGCTACACGCCCATGCAGTGGGTGCTGCGCGCCCGGGTGGACCTCGCGCGGGAGCTGCTGGAGCGCAGCGACCTGGGGGTGGAGCAGATCGCCGACCGGGTCGGGCTCGGCACGGGCGCGAACCTGCGGATGCACTTCCACCGGGTCCTCGGCACCTCGCCCACCGAGTACCGCCACACCTTCGCGGCCCGTTCGACGGCTGGGCCGGAGGGCTGACGACGGCCCCGCTGGAGGCCGGGAGAACGGGGTGGCGGGATCCTTGCGGCCGTTGGCGAGGAGTGCGGCGGGATCCTTGCGCACCATGTCGATCCGGCCCCTGTCCGGCGTTCGGCGGCGGTCCGATGATTGAACCGTCACCGAACGACGGAGCGCCCGGAGTGCCCGGGACGACCGAGGGAGCCCTCATGACCCGCATCGCCATCAACGGTTTCGGCCGCATCGGCCGCAACAGCCTGCGCGCCCTGGTGGAGCGCGGCAGCGAGCTGGAGGTGGTCGCGATCAACGACCTCACCTCCGTCGACTCGCTCGCCCACCTGCTGCGCTTCGACAGCTCGCTGGGCCGCTTCCGCCACCCGGTCGCGGTCGAGGGCGACGAGCTGGTCGTCGACGGCCGCCGGATCAAGGTGCTCGCCGAGCGCGACCCGGCCGCCCTGCCGTGGGCCGAACTCGGGGTCGACATCGTGCTTGAGGCCACCGGCCGGTTCACCTCGGCGGAGGCCGCCCGTGCCCACCTGGAGGCCGGCGCCCGGCGGGTCCTGGTGAGCGCCCCCTCCGACGGCGCCGACGTCACCCTCGCCTACGGCGTGAACACCGGGGCCTACGACCCGGCCGCGCACGTCATCGTCTCCAACGCCTCCTGCACCACCAACGCGCTGGCCCCGCTGGCCGCCGTGCTGGACGAACTGGCCGGCATCGAGCACGGCTTCATGACCACCGTGCACGCCTACACCCAGGAGCAGAACCTCCAGGACGGCCCGCACCGCGACCTGCGCCGGGCCCGCGCGGCCGGCGTCAACATCGTGCCGACCACCACGGGCGCGGCCAAGGCGATCGGCCTGGTCCTGCCGAACCTGGACGGCAAGCTGTCCGGCGACTCGATCCGGGTGCCGGTCCCGGTCGGCTCGATCGTCGAGCTGAACACCACGGTGGCGCGCGAGGTCACCCGCGAGCAGATCCTCGACGCCTACCGCGCCGCCGCCGACGGCCCGCTCAAGGGCATCCTCGACTACGCCGACGAGCCGCTGGTCTCCGGCGACATCACCGGCGAGCCCGCCTCGTCGATCTTCGACGCCGCTCTCACCCGGGTCGACGGCAGGCACGTCAAGGTGGTCGCCTGGTACGACAACGAGTGGGGCTTCTCCAACCGGGTCATCGACACCCTGGAGCTGCTCGCCCGCGGCTGACCGCCCGGCGCGGTGGCCCACCGGGGCCCCGCGGCGCCCGGGGCCGCCCGGGGTCCGGCTGCGGGGATGTGACACGGGTGTTGCGCCCCGTGTCGATTCCCGGCCGGACCTTGAGCGGCCCCGTCCGGTGTGTGACGGTGGACGGCACCCCCGGGTGATCAACGCCCGGGCGGGAACACCAAGTACGCGGGGTTCGCCGGGTACCCGGGCCGCCCCGGGAAGGCCGAGTACGCCGAGTACACCGACACACGCCGAGGACGTCGCGAACGTCGAGGAAAGAGGCACCGGTGCCGTCGCAAACGCAGCCCCTGCGGAAGCTGGGATTCCTGACCATCGGGCTGTTCGACCCGGCCGACCCGGCCCAGGGCCACGAGTCGACGCTGCGGATCATCGAGCTCGGCGAACAACTGGGCTTCGACAGCGCCTACGTGCGCCACCGTCACCTCCAGTACGGCATCTCCTCGCCCGTCGCGGTGCTCGCCGCCGCCACCCAGCGCACCAGCCGCATCGAGCTGGGCACCGCGGTCATCCCGGTCGGCTGGGAGAACCCGCTGCGCCTGGCCGAGGACCTGGCGACGGTCGACCTGCTGTCCGGCGGCCGGCTGCACCCGGGCGTCAGCGTGGGCCGGCCCGGTCACGGGCACTGGGAACAGGTGGCGGGCGCGCTCTACCCGGACACCGCGGAGGCCGAGGACTTCGGCTACGAGCGGGTGAGCCGGCTGCTGGGCTTCCTGCGCGGCGAGCCGGCCACCGACTTCAGCGGCCTTGAGGGCATCGAGGTCTACTCGGACAAGGTGCAGCCGGTCTCGCCCGGTCTGGCGGACCGGCTCTGGTACGGCGGCGGGAGCCTGCGCTCCGCGCGCTGGGCCGGTGAGCAGGGGCTGAGCCTGCTCAGCAGCAACGTGGTGCGGGCGGAGGAGTCCGAGGACTTCGCGGAGATCCAGCGCTCGCAGATCGCCGCCTTCCGGGCGAGCCACCCGCTGGGTGCGCGGGCCCGGGTCTCGCAGGGGCTGGTGGTGATCCCCACCGACAGCGCGACGGCGGACCAGAAGGCCCGCTACCACGAGTACGTCCGCAACCGCACGCCCCGCACCGCCACCCCGCAGGGGCCGGCGCGGGTGATGTACGCGCGGGACCTCGTCGGCACCTCGGCCGAGATCGCCGAGCAGCTGTACGCCCACCCCGGTTTCCGGGAGGTGGACGAGGTGATCTTCGCGCTGCCGTTCACCTTCGGCCACGACGACTACGTGCAGATCCTCTCGGACATCGCGGGGCACCTCGCCCCGGCGCTCGGCTGGAAGCCCGCCGGGGCCGGGGCGTGACCCGGGTGTGATCGGGGTCCGAACGGGACGGCGGGCCGTCAGAGGCGTTCGGGCACCGGGTTGCCGACCGCCTCGATGGCCCGCCGCACGGGGACCTTCAGCAGCAGCACGAAGCCGATGACGAAGAACACCAGCAGCGAGACGATCGCCGAGCGGTAGCTGCCGGTGACCTGGTAGGCGAGGCCGAAGACCAGCGGTCCCATCCAGCTGGTGCCGCGGTCGCTGACCTTGTACACGCTGAAGTACTCGGCCTCCTTGCCGGCCGGGATCAGGTGCGAGAACAGCGAGCGCGACAGGGCCTGGCTCCCGCCGAGCACCAGCCCGATCATGCAGGCCAGGACGTAGAACCAGAGCGGCTGGTGGGCCGGCATGAAGTAGCCGAGGGCGAGGGTGACGACCCAGCCGCCCAGTGAGCCCAGGATGGTGCTCTTGGCGCCGAAGCGGTGGGCGATCCGGCCGAGCAGCAGCGCGCCGCCGATCGCCACGACCTGCACCAGCAGCACGGCGGTGACCAGCGAGGTCTGGTCCATGCCCAGCTCCTCGCTGCCGTAGAGGGAGGCCTGGGAGACCACGGTCTGGATGCCGTCGTTGTAGCAGAGGAAGGCGGCCAGGTAGAGCAGGGTGAGCGGGTGGCGGCGCATGCCGCGCAGGGTCCGCCCGAGCTCCCGCAGGCTCCCGGCGGCGGGCTCGGCGGCGCCGTCGGCCGTGGCCCCGGCCGTTCCGTCGGCCCCGTCGGCCCCGGAGGCGGCGGCGCTCCCGCCGCGCTGCGCGGGCAGGGCGGACGCGGTGGCGCCCGTCCGGCCCGCGGGCGCGGACGCGCCGGCCCGGGACGGCAGCCGGCGCATCGGCACGATGGTGAACAGCGCCCACCACAGCCCCGCCGAGGCCAGGCAGATCCGCACGGCGGTGCCGGAGGAGAGTCCGAACGCCTCGTGCCCCTGGAACAGCACCAGATTGGCGATCAGCAGCAGTCCGCCGCCCGCGTAGCCGTACGCCCAGCCCTTGGAGGACACCTTGTCCCGCTCGTCGGGCGAGGCCAGGCCGGGCAGGTAGGCGTAGGAGAGCGCGACCGAGACCGCGTACGCGAGGTTGGCGACCACCAGCAGTCCGCCGCCGAGCAGGTAGCGGTCGCCGCCGAGGAAGAACATGCCCATCGTGGCGGTCGCGCCGAGGTAGGCGAAGCCGCACATCAGCTCCTTGTGCCGCCCGGTGCGGTCCGCGACCGTGCCGGCCAGCAGCATCGCCCCGACCGACAGCAGCACGGAGAGCGAGACCGTGTACGGGAAGAAGGAGCCGGCCCGGATCGACAGGCCGAGCGGGTGCACGTCGCCCTGGGCGTCGGCGGCCTCCTTGGCGACCGAGGTCAGGTACGGCCCCAGGAAGACCGTCAGGACGGTGGCGGAGAAGGCCGCGTTGGCCCAGTCGTTGATGTACCAGCCGAACCGTGCGCGGCGCAGCGCGGCGTCGTCGGCGGTCGCCGGGTGCTCCGGAAGGTGGGTCGTGGTGCTCATGCTGTTCCAATCCCCGTGCTGGAGCCGCTGCCGCCGGGGGACCAGCAGCCGCGCTCGCGGAGGACGTCGCGCAGGACGTCGATGCGATCGGCCATGATGCCATCCACGCCGAGGTCGAGGAGAGCCCGGATCCGGGTCGGGTCGTCCACGGTCCAGACGTGAACCTGCAGGCCCGCGCGGTGCGCGGCGCGGACGAAGGCCCGGTCGACCACCCGGACGCCCTTGTGCCGCTCGGGTACCTGGGCGCAGATCCCGCCCCGGGGCGCGCCGCCGCGGCGGGCTCGGGGCAGCACCGGTCCGGCCAGCGAGCGCAGCCGCAGCCGGGCCACCTCGCGGGGGCCGAGCGAGGTGGCCAGCCGGGGTCCGGCGGCGGCGCGGACGGCGGCGAGCCGGGTGTCGGAGAAGCCGCCGACGCAGACCCGGTCCCAGGCGCCGGTGCGGCGGACCGCCTCGACCAGCGGTCCGACGGCGGGTGCCGCCTTGACGTCGATGTTGAAGCGGACGCCGGGGAAGGCGTCGAGCAGGTCCTCCATCAGCGGGATCGGCTCGGTGCCGCCGATCCGGGCCTCCCGGACGGTGCGCCAGGGCAGCCCGGCGACCGTCCCGGTCCGGTCGGTGACCCGGTCGAGCCGGGTGTCGTGGAACGCCACCAGGGTGCCGTCGGCGGTGGCGTGCACGTCCGTCTCCAGGTACCGGTAGCCGAGGGCGACGGCGGCCCCGAACGCGGCGAGCGAGTTCTCCGGACGGCCGAGGTCGCCGCCCCGGTGCGCGAACGCGAGGGGGCCCGGATGGTCGAGGAAGGGGTGCATGGCGGGCTCCGGGGTGCGGGGATCGGTGGCGCCGGGCCGTCGGAGGGCGCCCCGCCCGCCCCGCGCACGTTACATGGTGACATCCGGTGTCAAGGTGTAACGACGCCCGGCCGCTCCGGCGGCCTATCATGCGGATGCGGTGGGGGCCGCCCGGTGCCCACCGCAATCGTTGCTCAAGCACCGCCCCCGAAAGGAGCCCCCCGAGTGGGTAGCACTGTCGAGACGCTGGAGTTCCAGGCCGAGACGCGTCAGCTGCTCCGGTTGGTGATTCACTCGATCTACTCGAACAAGGACATCTTCCTGCGCGAGCTGATCTCGAACGCCTCCGACGCCCTGGACAAGCTGCGGCTGGAATCGCTGATCGACTCCGCTCTCCAGGCCGACACCTCCGACCTCCACATCGTGCTGGAGGCGGACCCGCAGGCCCGGACGCTGACCGTCCGGGACAACGGGATCGGCATGAGCCGGGACGACATCGTCGAGCTGATCGGCACGATCGCCAAGTCCGGTACGGCCGGCCTGCTGGAGAAGATCAAGGAGACCGAGGACGCGGCCGCGGCGCAGAGCCTGATCGGCCAGTTCGGCGTCGGCTTCTACTCGGCGTTCATGGTCGCCGACCGGGTCACCCTGCACACCCGCAGGGCCGGCACCGAGGCCGGCACCCGCTGGGAGTCCGACGGCGAGGGCACCTACGAGATCGAGGCCGTCGAGGACCTGCCGGTGGGCACCTCGGTCACCCTGCACCTCAAGCCCGCCGACGGCGAGGACGGCCTGGCCGACTACCTGGCGGAGTGGAAGATCCGCCAGATCGTCAAGCAGTACTCGGACTTCATCCGCTGGCCGATCCGGATGACCACCGAGCGCACCGACGCGGACGGCGCGACCACGGAGCAGACCGACACCCTCAACTCGATGAAGGCGCTCTGGGCCCGCTCGCGCAGCGAGGTGACCGAGGCCGAGTACACCGAGTTCTACCAGCAGATCAGCCACGACTGGCTCGCCCCGGCCGAGACGATCCACATGCGCGCCGAGGGCACCTTCGAGTACGAGGCGCTGCTGTTCATCCCCGAGCAGGCGCCGTTCGACCTGTTCTCCCGGGACGCCAAGCGCGGTGTGCAGCTGTACGTCAAGCGGGTGTTCATCATGGACGACTGCGAAGCGCTGATGCCCAACTACCTGCGCTTCGTCAAGGGGGTGGTGGACGCGCACGACCTGTCGCTGAACATCTCCCGCGAGATCCTCCAGCACGACCGCCAGATCCGCGGCGTGCGCCGCCGCCTGGTCAAGAAGGTGCTCGGCGCCCTCAAGGACGTCCGGACCAAGGACGCCGAGCGCTACGGCAAGCTGTGGGAGCAGTTCGGCCGGGTGCTGAAGGAGGGCCTGCTGGAGGACGCCGACAACACCGAGGCCCTGCTGGAGCTCGTGCAGGTGGCCTCCACGCACGACGCGGAGCGGCCCACCACACTGCGCGGGTACGTCGAGCGGATGAAGGAGGGTCAGGAGACCATCTACTACCTGACCGGCGAGGACCGCTCCATGGTGGAGAACTCCCCGCACATGGAGGCCTTCGCCGCCAAGGGCTACGAGGTGCTGATCCTCACCGACCCGGTGGACGAGGTCTGGGTCGAGCAGGTGCCCGGCTTCGACGGCCGCCGGCTGCAGTCGATCGCCAAGGGCCAGGTCGACCTGGACGGCGCGGCGGAGGACGACGAGGAGGCCGGGGCGGAGAAGGCCCGGCGCGAGCAGGACTTCGCCGCGCTGCTGCCGTGGCTGACGACCGCGCTGTCCGGGCAGGTGAAGCAGGTCCGGCTGTCCTCGCGGCTGACCACGTCGGCGGCGTGCATCGTCGGTGACGCGCAGGACATGACCCCGACCCTGGAGAAGATGTACCGGGCGATGGGGCAGGAGATCCCCCCGGTCAAGCGGATCCTGGAGCTCAACCCCACCCACCCGCTGATCGCCGGGCTGCGCACGGCGCACGAGGCGAACGCCGGGGACCCGGCGCTGGCGGAGATCGCCGAGCTGGTCTACGGGGGCGCGCTGCTGGCCGAGGGCGGGGACCTGCCCGACCCGGCCCGCTTCACCCGGCTGCTGACCGAGCGGCTGACCCGCGGTCTCTGATCCGCGGCCTCTGATCCGCGGCCTCTGATCCGGAGCCTCCCACCCGCGGTCTCCGGCGCTCCCTCCCGGAGCCCCGAACGGCCCGGCCGCGCCCTGCGGCCGGGCCGTTGTGCGTGCTCGTCCGTTCATTTCAGTTTATTGATTGCCATCCCGTCACTTCTGTCGGTGACGGATGGATCCCTTGACGCGAGCTGTTCATCTCAGCACTCTTGGTGCCTGGCCGAGCTGATGTGACTGAACATCAGATACTCATTCATCTCAGCTGATGGCCTCGCCCATCACCCGTGGAACAACTCGAAGGAGGTGCCCGTCATGAAGAAGATCGTCGTCCGCAAGACCGGCCCGGTCCGTCTGACCAGCACGGCCCGTGCGCTGTACCTGCCCTGGGACTGCATGGTCCAGGTCTGATCCACCCCGGACACGGGGGTGGCGGTGCCGGCCGGGTGCGTCACGGCCGGCACCGCTCCACCCCTACCCGTCCACCGCCCCGCGCACCCCTCCGCCCCTCCGCCCACCTCCCGCAGGAGGATCCGTGCACGCCTCGGTGGACAGCAGCCCCCACGCCCCGGGCCCCGACCCGGACCGCCCGCTGCGGCTGCGCCGGCTCGTCTACCTGACGGAGGCCGACGAGGTCACCATCGGCAGCCCGGAGACCGACACCTACGCCGTCTTCCCCGCCGACGGCGCCGAACTGGTCCGGCAGCTCGCCGACGGGGTCACCCCGCGCGAGGCCGCCGAACGCTACGAGGCCGAGCACGGCGAGAGCGTCGACATCGCCGACCTGATCGGGGTCCTCGCGGAACTCGACCTCCTCCGCCCCGCCGACGGGCAGGACGGCGCCCCGGAGGACGGCCCCGCGCGACCGGTGCGCTGGCAGCGGCTGGGCCGCGCGGTCTTCAGCCGCCCGGCGCTGACCGGATACGCGCTGGTCACCGCCCTCGCCGTGGCCGAGACGATCCGGGTGCCCGCCCTCCTCCCGCGGGTCGACAACCTGTTCTTCAGCCCGTCCTACACCCTTGTCGTGCTGGTGCTCTTCTTCGGCCAGGCGCCGCTGCTCGCCCTGCACGAGGCCTTCCACGCCCTGGCCGGCCGCCGGCTCGGACTGCGCTCGCGGCTGTCCGTCGGTCACCGCCTGGTCCACCTCGTCCTGGAGACCTCGCTCGACGGCCTGGTCAGCGTGCCCCGCCGGCAGCGCTACCTGCCCATCCTGGCCGGCATGCTCGCCGACGTGCTGGCGATCGCCGTCCTCACCCTCGCCGCCGACGTGCTGCGCGGCGTCGACGCCGGAGTCTCCCGGTTCTGCCTCGCCATCGCCTGGGCCACCGTGCTGCGGCTCGCCTGGCAGGGCTTCTTCTACCTGCGCACCGACCTCTACGTCCTGCTGGGCACCCTGCTGGGCTGCGTCGACCTGCACGCCGCCGCGGGCGACGTGCTGCGCAACGCGGTGCGCCGGTTCACCGGGCGGCCCCCGGTCGACCTGGCGGTCCACCACCCCGCCGACCGCAGGGCCGCCCGCTGGTACGCCTGGCTGATGGTCGTGGGCTACGCGTTCACCCTCAGCATGTTCGCCGGCGTCGTCCTCCCCACGGCCTACCGGCTGCTGCGCGACGTGTGGCTGCGGCTCACCGGCGAGGCCTCGGCGGCCGGCCGCCTGGACTCCCTGCTCCTCATGCTGCTGACCCTCGCGCAGACCGGCGCCGTCGTCGTCCTCTCCGTCCGCGAACGCCGCGCCGCCCGCGCCGCCGTGCGCACCGCCGCGGCCCGGTCCGCCTGACACCGCGCCGTCCACCCGCGTCCGACCCCCGCCTCCCCACCCGCACGAAAGGCAGCTGAGCCATGGCCGACCACCGCCACCACTGGGTCCGCGCCGCCCGGCGCCCCGCCCGCGTCGAGGCCCGCGAGGGGCTCGACCTGCCACCGGTGCTCGCCGTGGTCACCGCCGACCGCCGCCTGCGCGGCCCCTACACCGCCGCCGGCTCCCTCCTGCGCGCGATCGTCCCCGACGCCCTCGCCCGCTGCCCCGAAGCCGTCACCGCGCACGACACCGAGATCCTCTCCACCACCCCCGAACTGCGGGACCTGGTGCCCGCCACCCGGGAGACCCTCACCTCGCTCGCCGTCCCCAGGGAACGCACCCGCTTCTACTCCGCGCTGCGCACCCTGCGGATCGCCCACGGCCTGGTCGAGTTCCTGCACGCGTACCTGCGCGCCGCCGGCGAGGGCCCGCGCACCCTGGTCGTCGACGACGCCCACCGGGCCGACCCCACCGACGGCGAGTTCCTCGCCGTCCTGCTGCGACGGACCGACCCGGCGCTGCTCACCGTCGTCATCACCACCGGCACCGAGCCGCCGGGGCGCCCGGACGGGCCCGGCCGGGAGAACCTGTCCGACGCCCTCGCCGCCCACTGCGCCGTCCTCGACGCCCCCGAGAACGCCCCGGCGGCCGGCTCCCCGGTCGCCGGTGACCCCTTCGCCGGGGAGCCGAGGGACAGCGCCGCGCTCGGCCGTGCCCACGTCGCGGCCGACGGCACCGGCGACGATCCCGCGCTGCTCGCCGGCTACCTCGCCCTCCCGGCCGACGAACGCGCCCGGCTGCACGACCTGCGGCGCGCCGAACTGGAGACGGTCGGCGAGTCCTCGCTGCGGCTCGGCGCCATCGCCTGGCACGCCGAGCACGGCGGCGACCCGGCCGGCGCCGGCGCCGACACCCTGCGCCAGGCCCTGGACCACTGCATGGACCTCGGCTACTACCACGCCGTCGTCGACCTCGGCGAGCGCGGCCGGCGGCTGGTCACCCACGAGAGCAACCCCGGCCACTGGTGGGCCTTCACCACCAAGATGACCACCTCCTACGCCGCGCTCGGCCTCGCCGAACTGGCGCTCCCGCTGTACGACGAGGCCCGGGTGCTCAGCACCTCGCCCGAGGTCCACATGCAGGCCGCGTACGCCACGGCGATGCTGCACACCCGGCACTTCGGGGCCGACCGCCGTGACCACGACCTGGCCCGCGCCTGGGTCAACCAGGCCATCGCCTTCGCCCGCTGGCACCCGGACCCCAAGGAGCGCGAGGCCCGGGTGGTGTTCAACCGCAACGGGCTCGCCCTGATCGAGGTCCACCAGGGCCGCCCGCAGGAGGCGCTGACCCTGCTGGACGCCTGCATCGCGCAGCTCGACGAGACCCTGGAGCCGGACGAGCACGCGCTGCACCGCTCGGTCCTGCGCTACAACCGGGCGCAGGTGCACAGTGCGCTCGGCCACCACGCCGAGGCCGTCGAGGACTACAGCGCGGTGATCGCGTGCGACCCCAACTACGCGGAGTACCACTTCGACCGGGGCATGCTCTGGCGCGACCTCGGCGACCCGCACCGGGCGCTGGCCGACTACGACCGGGCCGTCCGGCTCTCGCCGCCCTTCCCCGAGGCGTACTTCAACCGGGCCGACGTGCTGGCCGAACTCGGCGACACCGACGCGGCGGTGGCGGACTTCGGCTACGTCCTGGAGCTCGACCCGGAGTTCGAGGACGCCCGGCTCAACCGCGCCTCGCTGCTGTTCGAGGCCGGCGAGTACGACGACGCCCGGGCGGACGTCCGCACCGGCCTGACGCGCAGCCCGCACAACACCCGGCTGCTCTGCCTCCGGGGGCAGCTGCTGGTGGCCGAGGGCGACCTCCCGGCGGCCGCGGAGGCCTACGCCGCCGCGCTCGCGGAGGACCCCGAGTGCGCCCAGGCGTGGGCCCTGCTCGGTGAACTCCGCTACCAGGAGGGTGATCTGGACGGCGCGGGGCGGAGTCTGGCGCGGGCCGTCGAGCTCTCCGCGGAGCCCGGGATCCGGTTCAACCTGGCCGTGGTGCACCACGACGCCGGGCGGTACGGCGAGGCGGTGCTGCTGCTGGACGAGGTGGTCGAGTCGACCGAGGACGTCGACGCCCGGTTGCAGCGGGCCCGTTGCCTGATCGGCCTCGACCGGGCGGACACCGCCAGGGAGGACCTGCTGGCCTGTCTGGCCGCCGATCCGGACTCCGCCGCGCAGGTGTACGAGCTGATGCCGGAGCTGGCCGGGGTCTGAGGCCCGCCGGGGGTGCGGGGCGCTGCTCAGCGGGGCTCCGCACCCCCGGCGGGCTCCGTGCCGCCGTCCGGCTCCCCGCCGCCGTCCGGTTCGGCGCGCACCCTGCGGCGGACGTGGGCCATCACCGGTGAACGGCGGTGCGCCGCGGCCACCCTGACCAGCCACGCCGCCTCCTCGCGCAGCCCGGCGGCCACCGGGTGCGGCACCCACCCCGCGCCCGGCCCGGCCGGGAAGCGGCGCCCGGTGCGGGCCGCCTCCAGCGCGGCGGCGATCGCGGCGGCCTCCACCACGACCGCGAACTCCTCGCCGCCGTCCGGCGGGTGGACCTCGGCGACCCAGAGCGGGACGCCGGGGTGCAGATGGGTGCGCAGGGCCAGCTGGCCGTCCCGGATCTCGATGATCCGCCGGTAGAGCGCGAACCGGATGTCCCGCCGGGGCCGGCCGGCGGGGCCGGAATCCGGTCCGGGGGTGACGAGTTCGATCTCCGGCACGGCCGAGCGCAGTGCCGACCAGAGCGGGCCGAGCCGGCGGTGGTCGTACCAGGCGCCCACCCGTCCGCCCGGGTCGGCCCGCCGGAGCAGCCGCCGGAGGAGTCGCAGGAGGAGTCGAAGTGCGGTGCGCGGCGCCGGGCCGTGGCGGTGGTGGCGCCGGTCAGCCATGCCGCGCCGGGCCGCAGGGCCACGGGCGGTCCAGGACGTACCCCAGCCGGAGGAAGCGCTCCGCGAGCCGGCCCGCGGCCGTGGCGTGCGGGCGCCGGAGCACCCGTTGCAGGGTCAGCGACGCGACGAGTTCCGCCTCCTGCTCCTGCCGTTCGGCGTACCCCGACCGGCCGAGCACCCGGCGGACCAGCTCGCCGGGCAGCCGGGGGAGCAGGGCGTCCGTGACCGCCGGGCCCAGGCCGTCGCCGGTGTGCCCGCAGAGCAGGTGGCCGACCTCGTGCAGCACGATGTGCTGCTGGTGCAGGGCGGTGGTGTCGACCGGGTAGCCGATGTAGTCCGCCCGGTCGGTGCTGACCAGCGCGCCGCAGGGCGCGTGGGCGGGGCCGGACAGCGGGATCAGCTCGATCGGCCGGCCGCGCAGCCGGGCGAGCGACTCGGTCAGGGCGGGGAGGCCGAACGGCTCCGGGAGCGGCACCGACTCCGCGACCCGGCGACATCGCTGCCAGAGCCCCCGCTCCGTCCCACCCGGATCCCCCACGACTCTTCCCCCTGGTGTTCGAGCGCCTTCGGCCGGGAGGCGATCCTACGGACGGGGGCGCTCCGGGTGAACCGCTTCGACACCGCTTTCCGTCACCGGCCGGTTCCGCTCCGGGTGTCCGGCGCCTGCCTCGCGGCGGGCGATCGCCTCGATCATGTCGCTGATCGTGCCCAGACCCTCGGGCGACAGGGTCACCGCGCGCAGGGCCACGTCCCGCACGCCGGCGTCCCGCAGCGCCCCGAGCAGCGCCAGCTCCTCGGTGATCCGGGCGCTCTGGCGGTCGTCGAAGAAGTACACCGGCGGGACCTGGAAGAACTGGGCCAGGGCCTCCAGGTGACGTTTGGTCGGGTTGTCCCGGCGGCCGGTGCGCAGTTGCCACAGGTACGTCGCCGAGAAGCTCTCGCCGGTCGCCTCCCGGCAGGCCCGGGCGACCTCCTCGTGGGTGTACGGCGCGCGGTCGGGTCGGCGGACCACGTCGAACAGCCGGTCGATCTTCGCTGCGAGCGTGGACGCACCGGCGTCTGCGTCGGACACGGCACCCCTTCTTCCCCAACCCCGGGCACACGTCCGGTGCGTGTGCGGATCGGCCATTCGCGACGGGCGCCCATTGTAGTTCCTCCGGACGGGCCCGCGGAGCCGTCCGACGGCCCGTCATCCTCCGACCGTCACCCCCTTGACCGGTGATGGGCTCGACTGTCATGCTGGCGTCACCACCTCGACCGGTGATGGGGGGAAGTCTCCTCGGGTCGGCGGGGGTGCTCGGACAGCTTTCGACCCAGGATCCGGACGGGGAGTACCAGTCATGGCAGTCAGCTACACCGCCGTTGTCGACGTCGACGGAGAGGGCCGCAACGGCGGCCGGGTCCGCTCCGCGGACGGTCTGCTGGAGACCGGCCTCGCGATCCCGAAGGAGTTCGGCGGCGCGGGCACCGCGACCAACCCGGAGCAGCTGCTGGCCGCCGGCTGGGCCGCCTGCTTCCTCGGCGCCCTGCGTCTGGCGGCCGCCGCCCGCGGGATCCGGCTCACCAGCACCGCCATCACGGCCGAGGTCACGCTCACCCACGGCGACGACGGTGCGTTCTCGCTCTCCGCGGTCCTCGCTCCGGTGCTCGGCGGGGTCGACCAGGCCACCGCCGAGGAGCTCGCCGAGGCCGCCCACGGCACCTGCCCCTACTCCAGGGCGACGCGCGGCAACATCCCGGTGACGGTCAGCGCCCGCGCCGTCGCCTGAGCCCTCCGGACCATCCGACCGCGGGCCCCGTGTCCCTCCCCCGGCACGGGGCCCGCACCCCTTCCGGTCCGCATCCTCGTTCCGGTCCGGGTGCCGCCCCGGCCCGGCCGCCGGATCCGGCCCGGCCGTCGGCGGAGGCCGTCAGCTCGGGTCGGCGTCCGCCGCGGGTTCGGCCCGGTCCCGGGCGGGCTCGGGGCGCACCAGGGTGTACAGGACGGTGTGCTGCTGCTTGTGGCGCCGGACCCGGCCCTTGGCGACGAGGGCCTCCAGGGTGTTGCGCACCACCTGGGGTGTCGGCCGGCGCTTCGGGTGCTCCGTCATGAGCTCCTCGCGCAGGTCCTTCGCTGGGCGGGGCCGGTCGTGCCGGCCGAGCAGGTCCGCCAGCAGGTCGCCGAGCAGTGGCCGGGCAGGCCCGCCCCGGGTGGCGGCCGTCCTGGGGGCCTTCGGGGTGCTCGCCTTCGGGCCGGTCGTCGCCTTCCGTCCGCTCGCGTTCGGTCCTGCCGTCCGCGGCCCGGCGGGCCCGTCCCGCAGCTGCTCCGGGAGGCGCGTCGGGTCCGCGAAGCCCTCGTAGCGCTCGGCGAGCTCCAGGATGTCCGCCAGGAGGGCCTCCTCCTGCTTCAGGACCCGGAGTTCCTCGGCCAGCTCGCGCTGGCGCTCGTGGTTCTTCCTCAGGTCCGACACGGCCTGTTCCACGTACCGGGACCGGAGCGTGGCGGCTGGCTGGCGGGTCACATCCGTTCACTCCCTCGGCATGGCTGGTGCTGCGCATGGTACCCATGCCGCGCGGTGTCCCGGAGCGGGTCGGTCAGTGCGCTCCCGCCGCGGGGGCGGTCCGCTTCCGCGCGCGGTAGGCGGCGGCCTTGATCCGGTTGCCGCAGGACTCCATCCCGCACCACTGGCGCCGCATGCCCCGGGAGCGGTCGATGTAGATCCGGGTGCACTCCGGGTTGCCGCACTCCTTCATCAGCGGGACGTCGGGGCCGCTGAGGAGTTCCACGGCCTGCCGGGCGACGGTGGCCAGCGCCTGTGCCGGGGTCCCCTCGTTGTGCCGGCCGGTCAGTGTGAGCTGCGGGGTCACCGGGGTCCTGCGGGCGGCGCCGTTGAGCACGGCGAGCGCCTCGCGGTCGAACTCCTCGCCGGCGACCCGGTTGACGACGAGCCGGTAGACGGCCTCGCGCACCGTCTTCGCCTCCTGGACGTCGCGCTCCTCGCCGGGCGTGATCGTGTCCACGAGTCCGCTCTCCAGGTACCAGGCGTTGAGCCGCTCCGGGGTCACGAACATCTCGAACCGGGTCGAGCGCCGCGCGCGCAGGGTGCCCGCGAAGTCGAGGGCCGGGTGCCCGCAGACGAAGACATGGTCGAGATTCACATCACCATCCTGGCAGGTGACAGATCTCCGGCGCAAGGACGGTGCGGCCGCCGCCCGTCCGCCGTCCGGGCGGCGGACGGGCCGGCTCGCCGCCGGGCCAACGGGCCCGTGGTGCCGCCGCGTTGACTGCCCTGGGGGCCCAGCGGCCGACCCCGGCGCCGGGCCGGCCCGCGTCCCTCACCCGACCCGGTAGCGCACCGGCAGCGCCCGCACGCCGCGGATGATCCCCGAGCCGATCCACTCCAGCGAGTCCGGCGGCACGGCCGGTTCCAGTTCGGTGAGCCGGGACAGCAGCACGCGCAGCGCGACGGCCGTCTCCAGCCGGGCCAGCGGGGCGCCCAGGCAGTGGTGGATCCCGTGCCCGAACGCCAGGTGGCGGGCGTCCCGCCGGGCCACGTCCAGCACGGCGGGGTCACCGCCGTCCGCCGGCGGGGCGTCGTGCCCGGCCGAACCGAGGGCGACGACGACCAGCCCGCCCCGGGGAACGGCCACGCCGCCGAGGACGAGGTCCCGCGCCGCGTAGCGGTTCGTGGCGCGCTCGACCGAGGTGTCGAAGCGCAGGAACTCCTCCACCGCCCCGGGCAGCAGGGCCGGGTCCGCGCGCAGCAGCCGCAGCTGCTCCGGCTGCCGCAACAGGGCGAGCACGGCGTTCCCCAGCAGGTGCACCGTGCTCTCGTGACCGGCGACCACCAGCATCAGGGCGGTGCCCACCAGCTCCTCCTCGGAGAGCCGGCCGCCGTCGCCGTCGCGCACCGCGACCAGGGCGGACAGCAGGTCCTCCTGCGGGCGGCGGCGCTTGCGCCCGACCAGGCCGGCCAGCAGCGAGTGCAGGGCGGCCAGCGCGGGGCGGTGCCCGGGCGAGGCCACCTGGAGCGCCTGCCCCGACCAGCGGCGGAAGTCCCGGTGGTGCTCCGGCGGGATGCCGAGGAGTTCGGCGATCACGGTGGCGGGCAGCGGGGCGTTGAACGCCTCCACCAGGTCGAGCACGCCCGAGGGCGGCATCGCGTCGACGAGGCCGTGCGCGATCCGCTCGATCCGCGGCGCCAGCCCGGCGGTGCGGCGCGGGGTGAACGCGGCGGCGGCCAGCTTGCGCAGCCGGGTGTGCTCGGGCGGGTCGGCCTGCAGCATCTGGGCGCCGAGCCCGACCGACGGCCGGTGGAGCACGTAGCCGGCGGCGGCCAGTGCGTCGGCCGCGGGGGTGGCGTCCTTGCGCAGGTCGGGGTGGGTCAGGGCCTCCCGGGCCAGCTCGTGGCCGACGACCAGCCAGCCCGTCAGCCCCGGGGGGAACTCGGCCGGGTGGACCGGGCCGAGCTCCCGCAGCCGTCGGTAGCGTGCGGGGGCGTCCGCCTTGAAGGCGGCGTCGAGGACCACTCTGCCGTGCGGCTCCTGGTCCCCTGCGGGGGTTCTCACGGCGGGTCTCCTGTCCTGAGGGCGGGAAGCGGGGCGGGCCGGGATCATTCGGAGGGCACCCCGGGGCCGTCGAGTAGTTCCACCAGGAGGCCGTCCCAGTCGGGGCGGGCCGCCCCGGACCCGGTGGGAGCGGTCCGGGGGGCGGCGTCGGGCCACAGGGCCGGCGGTGCGGCCGGCAGCTCGAACAGGACCTCCGTGTCCGGTGGTTCGAGGAGCAGCCAGGACGACGGCCGCTGCTCGCACCGGGTCGGCCACCTCCGGACGCCTTCGGCGCCGCTCGTCGCGGTCAGGCCGTCGGTCGGCAGCTCGCGGTCCAGCCGGCGGGCCGGGCCCGGGCCGCCCTCGGCCAGGAACTCGACGGTGACCACCAGGGGCAGGGCCGGGTCGAACCGGAACTCCGCGCGTCCGGGCAGCCGGGTGGACTCGTCGAGCAGCCGGTGGACGTCCAGGCGCAGTGCGGGCACCGGCCCGGCGGTGCGCTGCGCCGGCAGCGGTGATCGGTCGCGGTCCATGACGGGAGTCCCCCTCCGTGGTGGCGGAACGTGCGGCTCCCACTCTTCGCCGGGGGACGGCGGTGCGCATCGGTCGTTTGACGGTGGATGCCGCGGGGAGCGGGGGACCGGACGGCGGGTCCGGGCACGGTCGGTGCGGTCCGTCGGCGCGGTCGGCGCGGCCGGTGCGGTCGGTCGGTGCGGTCGGTCGGCGCGGTCAGTCGGCGCGGGCGCCCAGGGGGCGGAGCAGGGCCGCGGTGGTGGCGTCCCAGTCGAGGCCGTCGAGTTCGGCGCCGGCGGGGACGAGCGTGTAGGTGCGCTCCAGCCAGGCGGCCAGCGGGAGGACGGGGAGCTCGAACAGGGCGGCGGTGTCGGCGGAGACCAGCCTCAGCCACGCGGTCGGCCGTCCGCCGGCGCCGGCCCGGTCCGTGGCGGGGTCCGGCCGGGCCGCGGGTGCGGCGGCGTCCGCGGGGCGGAGCCGGACGTCGCCGAGGCCGCTCGGTTCGTGCAGTCCCCGGTGCAGCAGGTCCCGCCCGATGCGCCAGCGCACCCGAGGCCCGCCCTCGGCGGTGAACTCCACGGACACCAGCAGCGGGTGCGCGGGGTCGTAGCGGAACTCGGCCCTGACCTCCTGCCGGGCGCGCAGGCCCAGCACGCGCTCGATGTCCAGCGTCAGCCGGTGGCCGTTCATGACAGGTGGGTCCTTCCCCGGGGCGGAGGCCGGCCGGACCCACTCTGGCCGCCGCCGCGGCGGCGGGCATAGGTCACCCGACTGTGCGGACGACCGTCGTCCGCACGGTCGGGGCGCCGGGCGTCCCGGTGGGAACCCTCGCCGGGCCGGGGCGCCGGGCGGTCCCCGTCAGGCGGTCCCGTCGGCGGCGGGCAGCCGGCCCAGGGCGTCGCGCAGGGCGGCGCGCGAGGTGACGCCGAGTTTGGGGAACACCCGGTACAGGTGGGAGCTGACCGTGCGCGGCGACAGATGGGTCCGCGCGCCGATCTCCTTGTTGGTCAGCCCGCCGGCGGCGAGTTCCGCGATCCGGCGCTCCTGCCAGGTCAGCGCCGCGAGGGTGGCCGAGGAGGTGCGGGGGGAGGTGCCGGCGGCGCGCAGCTCGGTCCGGGCCCGCTCGGCCCACGTCGGGGCGCCGAGCCGTTCGAAGGCCTCGGCGGCGAGGCCCAGGGACGGCCGCGCCGCCTTGCGCCCGTGGGTGTGGCGCAGGTGGATGCCGCGGGCCAGGCGGATCCGGGCGAGCTCGAAGGGGAAGGCCGCGGCGGCCGGGTGGCCCTCGGCGAGGTCGTAGTGGGCGGCGGCCTCGCCGGGGTCGGTCGCGGTCATCGCGAGGGCGCCGTGCGTGACCACGGCCAGCCGCGGGGAGATCTCCGGCAGCCCGGCCTCCCGCGCGGCGAGCGCGTGCCGCCGGGCCTGTCCGGAGCGGCCGGTGTGCAGGGCGGCCTCGACCAGGTCGAGCATCGTGCGGGAGGCCTGGTGGGCGCAGGGCGTGAAGGAACCGGGCGGGGTGATGCCGATGGCGTGTAGGTAGGCGGCCTCGTAGTCGCCCTCGCCGAGCGCGGCGGCGGTCCCGATGGCGTCGGCGATCTGGGTCAGGAAGCCGATGCCGCGCGGCCGGGCCCAGGCGTCCACCGCCGCCTGGAGCTCCCGCGCCCGGTCGGCCCGGCCGCGCATCGCCGCCACCAGGCCCAGGTAGCCGCGGGTGTGATGGGCGAACAGCGCGAGCCGGTGGGCCGTCGTCAGCTCCAGCAGACGCCGGCCGGTCCGCTCGGCGTCGTCCCACTCGCCGACGCCCAGCTGGTCGAGCATGATCAGGTGCAGCATGATCACCCCGGACACCAGGGCCCCGGTCGTCACCTCGCGGTCCACGGTGCGCTGCAGGTGCGGCCGGTACTGGCCGAGGGTGTCCACGTGGTACGCGGCGACGGACAGCCGGCTGAGGTCCCACGGTTCGGGTGCCCGGTGCCCGGCGAACTCGCGCTCCACCCGTGCCCCGACCCCGGCGCCGCGCCGCACCACGTCGCTCCAGGCGTCCTGGTAGATGCGGGAGAGCGGGGAGACCAGCGGGCCCAGCGACCCGATCAGCCGGTGGGTCTGCTCCCAGGCCGCCTCGTCCCCCGCGTACTGGCAGACCGCCAGCAGCAGGTCGACCAGCCGGGTGAGCACCTCGTCCGTGTCCGGCGCCGCGCCCGGCCGCCGGCCGTCGCCGGTCCGCAGGCCCTCGATCGCGGCGACGACGCGGTGCCGGGAGGAGCGCACGTCCCCGTCCTCGTAGAACGCGGCGTACGCCGAGGCGAGTACCGCGGCCGGTGACCCGCCCACCTGGTCCGCCGGGTCGGCGCGGACCAACTGCCGTGCCCGGTCCGGCAGTCCGGCATGACCGGCGATGAACGCCGCGTCGCCGAGCCGCCGGGAGCGCCGCTCCCGGTCCTCGCTCAGCTCCGCGGCCCGGGTCAGCCAGGCCACGGCCGTCACCGCGCTGCCGCGCCGGGTGGCGGAGCCGGCGGCGGCCTCCAGGGCCGCCGCGACCCGCTCGTCCGGGGCGGTCGCGGCCGCCGCCAGGTGCACGGCGCGCCGCTCGACGTCCTCCCGGTGCACCCCGGCGAGGACGGCGTGCGCCGAGCGCCGTTCCTCCGGGGTCGCCATCTGGACCACCGTCGAGCGCACCAGGGGGTGGCGGAACACCGGCTCGCCGCCGAACGGGTCGCTGTCCAGCAGGCCGAGGCCGGCGGCACCGGCGACGTCCGTCATGCGGTAGCGGGCCCGGCCGGTGGGGCCCGGCACCGCGCCCGCCGCGGTGCCGTCCAGGGCGCCGCGCAGCAGCTCGGCGCGGACGGCGGGTCCGAGCGCGCCGATGCGGGTGCCGTACACCTGCTGCAGGCGCCGGGGCAGCGGGACCCCGGTGTACCCGAGCGACTCCTCCCGGTCGTCCGCGGTCCGTCCGCTGCGCAGCACGTGGGGCGGCAGTTCCAGCAGCGCCAGCGGGTTGCCGCGGGCCTCGTCCAGGAGGAGCCGGCGCAGCCGGGGCTCCAGGCCGGGGTGGCGCAGGTCCAGCAGCCGTGCCGCGGCCGGCTCCGGCAGGGCGGCCACCGTCAGCCGGGGCAGCGCGGCGGCGGTGAAGCCGGACGGCACGTCGGAGCGCAGGCCGACGAGGAGCTTCACCGAGCTGCCGGTCAGCCGGCGTCCGACGAAGCCGCACACCTCGGTGGTCGGTGCGTCGAACCACTGGCCGTCGTCGAGCACCAGCAGCAGCGGACGGTGCGACGCGGCCAGGGCGAGCAGGTCGAGGACGGCGATGCCCAGGGTCATCACCGACGGCGGCGGGCCCGCGCTGCGGCCGAACACGACGTCGAGGACGCCCCGGTGCTCGTCGTCCAGCCGGCCGATGTCGGGGAGCAGCGGGTGCAGCAGCTGGTGCAGGCCGGCGTACGGCAGCTCCCACTCGGCCTCGGCGCCGGCCGCGCCGACCACCCGGTGGCCGTCGGCCGCGGCCAGGGCGGCCGCGTGGTCCAGCAGGGCGCTCTTGCCGACTCCGGCCTCGCCGCCGACGACGAGTGCCCGGCCGCCGGGAGCGGTCACGAACCCGGCCAGCACCTCCTGTTCGGGCTCGCGTCCGACCATCGACCCGTCGATCGCTTCCACCGTCCCCCACTTCCTTCCCCGCCGGACCCGTCGTCACGACGGCCTCCGGTGCGCCTGCCGGCCCCCGGCGCACGAGACTAGATGTTTCCGGGGGCGTTCGTCACCCGGCCTGGCCGGGACATGTGCCTTTCAGGCCGTTCCACCTGCGGTGATCGGCCGGTGGACGGCGGTCGTGACTCACATGTGGATGCCGCCCGGTCGCACACGTGTGACCGGTCCGGCGGTGCGCGGGGCCGGGGTGCTGCGCGCGCTGCGACCGGGCCCCGCCGCCGGCGGCGGGGCCCGGCCCCGCCGGCCTGCGCCCGCTCCGTGCCTCCGGCCCGGCGAACCCCTCCCGGGTCTCGGCCCGGGCCGGGTCGCTCTCCCGAAGTCGTCACCACTCCGACTGGTGACGAAGGTGCCATGACGGGCCGTCACCTGTCAAGGTGGTGACTTCAAGGTCGCCGTCCGGCACCCCCGTTCCGCAGCAGGGTGTCGACCACGGCGGCCGCGGCGAGCAGGTCCCGGTCGGCCCCGCGGCGTCCGACGAGCTGGAGGCCGACCGGGGGCGAGCCGGTGACCGGCAGCGGCACCGTCACCGACGGCTGGCCCGCGGTGGCCGCGGGGGAGGTGTTGCGGATCAGCGTGGCGAAGGTCGGTGCCTCCCGGCCGTTGAGCGGGAGGGACTCCTCGTACCGGTGGAGCGGGCGGGCGCAGACCGGGACGGTGGGACTCAGGAGCGCGTCCAGGCCGTTCGCCGTGAGGAGTCCGGCGTACGCGGCCTGCATCGCGCGGCGCTCGGCGAGCGCCGCGCGCAGGGCGGCGGGCCCGGTGAACGCCGGGCCGGTGGGCAGCGCACAGCTCCTCAGCAGCTCCGCGAGGGCGGGGTCGGCGACCGCGCCGAGGACACCGGCCGGGGTGAGTCCGGTGCCGTGCTCGTCGAGGTAGCGGCCGAGCGCGCCGGCGAACTCCCCGAACACCAGCGGGATCCCGATCCGGGCGTCGAACCCGGCCAGGTGGGCGGTGTCCACGGGCACCCAGACGGTCCGCGCCGTGGTCAGCCGCTCGACGGCCGCCTCCCAGGCCTCCCGGACCGGGCCCTCCAGGTCCTCGGCGAACACCTGCCGGGGCAGGCCGAGCCGCAGCGGGCGGTGCGGCGCCGAGCCCCCGGTCTCCCCGGTGACCAGGGTGTCCAGGACCCGGAGGCGGTCCAGGCTGCGGGCCATCGGGCCGGGGGTGTCCCGGGTGGTGGACAGCGGTGTCAGACCGGCCGAGGGGTAGCGTCCGGTGCTCGGGCGCAGACCGTAGACGCCGTTGAGCGCGGCCGGGATGGTCATGGAGCCGCCGGTGTCGGTGCCGAGCCCGGCGTCCGCGACGCCGGTGGCCACCGCGACGGCCGTGCCCCCGCTGCTGCCGCCCGCGAACAGGGCCGGGTCGGTGGCGTTGCCGACGGCGCCGAAGGCGTGGTTGCCGGAGGTGACCCCGAGGGCCAGCTCGTGCATGTTCGTCTTGCCGAGCACGATCGCCCCCGCCGCGCGCAGGGCCGCCACCACGGGGGCGTCGGCGGTGGGCACGAAGCCGCGCAGCGCGGGGGTGCCCGCGGTGTTGGGCAGGCCCGCGACATGGATGTTGTCCTTGACGGCCAGGCACCAGCCCGCCCGCTCGTCGGCGGCGTCCCGGCGGCCGGCCTCGGCGAGCGCGCCGTCGGCGTCGAGGGTGATGAAGGCGTTGAGGTGCGCGGTGGCGGCGGCCCGGTCGAGCGCCGCCGCCACCGTCCGCCGGACGGGCCTGCGGTCCGGGGTTCCCGGTGCGGTCATGGTGGGGTCTCCTTCGGTGCGGCTCGGGGGGGGACTTCCAGCCTCGGACGCCGGGTCGGCGGCCGGGCCGGGGAACGGGTCCGCCGTGGTCCGTCCGGGCGGTGCTGCCCGGAC
>NZ_JBHJRC010000118.1:0-22810 GCF_042261735.1 Kitasatospora sp. NPDC056327
CCAGCGTCCCCGTACCACCCGTCACCAGCACCGTCCCCGCCGGATCCGGCACACCACCCCCCACCGGAACCGAGGCCCGGACCAGACGCGGCACCACCGCGCCCCCGGCACGCCACGCCACCTGCGGTTCGCCGGACGCGAGCGCGTCGGCCACCAGCGCGGCGGGCGCCGCCGAGCCGTCGGTGTCCACCAGGACGATCCGGCCGGGGTGTTCGAGCTGTGCGGTGCGGGCCAGGCCCCAGACGGCGGCGGCCACCGGGTCCCCGGCCGCGTTCGCCGTCAGGACGGCGAGCGGGCGGGCGGAGTCGCCGGACAGGTGCTCCTGGATCCCGGCGAGCGCGGCACCGGCCAGGACGCGGGCCGCCTGCGGCGCCGGCAGTCCCTCGGGAGCGCGGGTCAGGTCGAGCACGTCCTCCTCGGCCGCGCGGTCCGCCGCCCTCGGGAGGTCGGTCGGCGTCCAGTCGACCCGGTACAGGTGCTCGGCGGCGGCGTCCCGGGTGGCGGAGAGCCGCTCGGGTGCCACCGGCCGCAGGACCAGCGCCCCGACGGCGCCGACGGGCCGGCCGGCCGGGTCGGTCAGCGCGAAGGACACGCTGTCCGGACCCTCCCGGCGGGCGTGCACCCGCAGCGCGGTGGCTCCCGAGGCGAACAGGGCGACGTCGTTCCAGGCGAACGGCAGCAGCACCTCCCCCGGGCCGGCCACCGGCGCCGCGCCCAGGTTGGCGGACTGCAGGGCGGCGTCCAGCAGGGCCGGGTGCAGCCCGAACCTCCCGGCGGAGTCGGCCAGTTCGTCCGGCAGCGCGACCTCGGCGAACACCTCCTCGCCGGACCGCCAGGCGGCCCGCAGGCCGCGGAAGGCGTCGCCGTACTCGTAGCCGGCCTCCGCCAGCCGCTCGTAGAAACCGTCCACCGAGACCGGCTCCGCGCCGGCCGGCGGCCACGCCTCGTAGCCGAACTCCGGTGCGGCCTCGGCCGCGAGGAAGCCGGTGGCGTGCCTGGTCCAGGCGCCGCCCTCGGCGTCCTCGGGACGCGAGTGCACGTGGACGGCCCGGCGGTCGTCGTCGGCGGCCGGGTCGACCGTGACACGGACCTGGAGACCGCCGCGCCCGGGCAGGATCCCCGGCGCCTCGACGACCAGTTCCTCCAGACGGCCGAGGCCGGTCCGCTCCCCCGCCCGGAGGGCGAGTTCGAGGAAGGCCGCACCGGGCAGCAGGACCGTCCCGGAGACGGCGTGGCCGGCCAGCCACGGGTGCGTCCGGGTGGCCAGGCGGCCGGTGAACACCGCTCCCCCGTCGGGCAGTTCGACCAGGGTTCCGAGCAGCGGATGCTCGGCCGCGGCGACGCCGAAGGCCGTGACGTCACCGGTGGAGGCGACGGGTTCGAGCCAGAAGCGCTGGTGCTGGAAGGGGTAGGTCGGCAGTTCGGAGGGGCGGACGGTGCCGGCTCCGGCGAAGGCCGGGGACCAGTCGACGGGCAGGCCGTGGACGTGGAGCTCGGCGGCGGCCAGCAGGACACGGTCCCAGCCCCCGTCCTCACGGCGCAGGGTCCCGGTGACCACCGTCGGCGCCTGCACGGCCTCCTCCAGCGCCTCCACGATCCCGTGGGCGAGGACGGGATGGGCACTGACCTCGACGAACGCCCGGAAGCCCTCCACCGCCAGGGTCTCGACCGCCTCGGCGAAACGGACCGTCCGCCGCAGATTGCGGTACCAGTACCCGGCGTCCAGCTCCGGACCCTCCAGCCACCGGTTCTCCACCGTCGACAGGAACGGAACCGCCGCGGACTGCGGCTTCACGGAACCCAGCAGCTCCGCGAGTTCGGCCTCGATCGACTCCACGTGCGAGGTGTGGGACGCGTAGTCCACGGCGATGCGCCGCACCCGCACGCCCCTCGCCTCGTACGAGGCGACAAGGTCGTCCAGCCCCGCCGGATCACCGGCGACGACGACCGACGACGGACCGTTGACCGCCGCCACCTCGACGCCGTCGGGCAGGGCTCCGCTCACCTCGGCGAGCGACAGTCCGATCGACACCATCCCACCGCGGCCGGCCAGGCCCCGCGCGATGGCCTGCGACCGCAGCGCCACCACCGCGGCGGCGTCGTCCAGCGAGAGGATCCCCGCGACGTGCGCCGCCGCGATCTCGCCCTGGGAGTGACCGACCACCGCGTCGGGGACGACGCCCAGCGACGCCCAGAGGCGCGCAAGGCCGACGTTCACCGCGAACGACACCGGCTGCACCACGTCCACCCGCTCCAGCGACGCAGCACCCGGAACCTGGTTCACCACATCCAGCAACGACCAGTCGACATAAGGCTTCAGCGCCTCAGCGGCCTCCTCCAGAGCCCGCGCGAACACCTCCGACTCCGCGAACAGCCGACGCCCCATCCCCGCCCACTGCGAACCCTGACCCGGGAACACGAACACCGACCGACCGGCCACCTCCGCCCGGCCCGACACCAGCCCGGCCCCGGCCTCACCACCGGCCAGCGCCCGCAACCCACCCAGCACCTGCTCCCGGTCGGCCGCCACCACCACCGCCCGCTCGGGGAACCGGGTGCGCCCGGTGACGAGGGCGCGGGCGGTGGCGGCGAGGTCCGGCGACGGCTGCCCCTCCGCATGGGCCGCCAGCCGCGCGGCCTGCGCCCGCAGGGCCGCCTCCGAGGCGCCGGAGAGCACCCAGGGAACCGCTCCGGCCCCGGTGACCGCGTCGGCCGCCCCGGCGGCCTCGCCCTCGGCGGGGTCGCCGCCGACGGCAGCCGCGGCCGGCTCCGCCTGCTCCAGGATGACGTGCGCGTTGGTGCCGCTCACGCCGAACGCCGAGACGCCGGCCCGGCGCGGGCGCCCGGCCTCCGGCCAGTCGCGCTGCTCGGTGAGCAGGGCGATGCCGCCCGAGGACCAGTCGATGTGCGAGGAGGGCGCGTCGATGTGCAGGCTCCTCGGCAGCACACCGTGCCGCAGCGCCTCCACCATCTTGATCACCCCGGCCGCACCGGCCGCCGCCTGGGTGTGCCCGATGTTGGACTTCACCGACCCCAGCCAGAGCGGCTGTTCGGCCGGACGGCCCTTGCCGTACGTGGCCAGCAGGGCGTGCGCCTCGATCGGGTCGCCCAGCGGGGTGCCGGTGCCGTGCGCCTCGACGGCGTCGACGTCGGCCGCCGTCAGCCGGGCGTTGGCCAGCGCGGCCCGGATGACCCGCTCCTGCGAGGGGCCGTTCGGGGCGGTAAGGCCGTTGGACGCGCCGTCCTGGTTGACCGCCGAACCCCGGACCACGGCCAGCACCTCGTGCCCCAGCCGCCGGGCGTCCGACAGCCGCTCCAGCAGCAGCAGGCCCACGCCCTCGGACATGCCGAACCCGTCGGCGGCGTCGGCGAAGGCCTTGCTCCGGCCGTCGGCGGCGAGGCCGCGCTGGCGGGAGAAGCCGACCAGGCCCTCCAGGGTGGACATCACCGAGGCGCCGCCGGCCAGGGCCAGGGTGCACTCGCCGGCGCGCAGCGCCTGGGCCGCCAGGTGGAGGGCGACCAGCGAGGACGAGCAGGCGGTGTCGACGGTGATCGCCGGCCCCTCCAGGCCGAGGGCGTAGGAGAGGCGGCCGGAGAGCACGCTGCCCGCGTTGCCGGTGACCAGGTATCCCTCGTCGGCCGCGCCGCCGGTGCCCTGGGTGCCGTAGTCCTGGCCGTGGGTCCCGATGAAGACGCCGGTCGGGGTGGAGCGCAGGGCGGTGGGGTCGAGACCGGCCCGTTCCAGGGTCTCCCAGGCGACCTCCAGCAGCAGCCGCTGCTGCGGGTCCATCGCCAGCGCCTCGCGGGGGTTGATGCCGAAGAAGGCGGCGTCGAAGTCGGCGATGCCGGGCAGGAACCCGCCGCCGCGCACATAGGTGCGGCCGGGGGCGTCGGGGTCGGGGTCGTAGCTGCCGTCGAGGTCCCAGCCGCGGTCGGTGGGAAGGCCGGTGACGGCGTCGCCGCCGGCGGCGACGAAGCGCCAGAGGTCCTCGCCGGAGTCCAGGCCGCCGGGGAAGCGGCAGCCGACGGCGACGATGGCGATCGGTTCGTCCCCGGTGCCGGCCGCCGGGGCCGCGGGCACGGCGGGGGCGGCGGGAGCCGGTTCCCCGCCGCCGAGTTCGGTCGCGAGGTGTGCGGCGAGGGCCTTGGGCGTCGGGTAGTTGAAGACCAGGGTCGCGGGCAGGCGCAGGCCGGTGGCGGTGCCGAGGGCGTTGCGCAGTTCGACGGCGGTGAGCGAGTCGATGCCGAGTTCCTTGAACGCCTTGTCGACGTCCAGCGCCCCGGCCGTGCCGTGGCCGAGGACGGCGGCGGCGGTGTCGCGGACCAGGGTGGTCAGCAGCTCGTCGCGGTCGGCGGCGGAGAGTCCGGCCAGCCGCCGGGCGAGGGTGTCCGCGCCGTCGGCGGCGGAGCGGGCGGCGGCCCGTCGCAGGGTGCGGGTCGCGCGGGCGGCGGGGGCCAGGTCGCGCAGCAGCGGCGGGAGGTCCCCGGCCCGGACGCCCGTGACGTCGAGCCGGATCGGCACCACGGCCGGCGGGCCGCCGGTGAGCGCGGCGTCGAGGAGGGCGAGGCCCTGCTCGGCGGAGAGCGGGCGGGTGCCGACCCGGGCCATCCGGGCGAGGTCGGTGTCGCTCAGCCGGCCGCCCATGCCGGCGGCCTCGGCCCACAGACCCCAGGCGAGCGACACTGCGGGCAGTCCGAGCGCGCGCCGGTGGATGGCCAGGCCGTCCAGGAAGGCGTTGCCGGCCGCGTAGTTGCCCTGGCCGGAGCCGCCGAGGACGCCGGAGGCGGAGGAGTAGAGCGCGAAGACGGCGAGGCCGAGGTCCGCGGTCAGCTCGTGGAGGTGCCAGGCGGCGTCGACCTTCGGGCGCAGCACGCCGTGCCACTTGGTGTCGTCCAGGGCCTCGATGACACCGTCGTCGACGATCCCGGCGACGTGGACGACGCCGGTCAGCCGGTCGGCGACGGTGTCGACGACGGCGGCCAGGGCCGCGCGGTCGGCGGTGTCGACGGCCTCGGCGCGGACCACGGTGCCGTGGGCGGCGAGTTCGTCGAGCAGGTCGGCGGGGACGGCGGAGCGGGAGAGCAGGACGAGTTCCGCCGCGCCGTGGACGGCCGCGAGGTGGCGGGCCACCAACCGGCCCAGGCCGCCGTTGGCGCCGGTGACCAGGACGGTGCCGCCGGCGAGCGGGGACGGCGTGCCGTCCGCGGGGGCGGGCCCGGCGGCCGGGCGGCGCAGCCGGGCGACGAGCAGCCGTCCGTCGCGCAGCGCCAGCTGCGGTTCCTCGCCGTCCGTGGCGGCGACGGCCCGGGCGGCAGCCCCGGCCTCGGCGGCCGGGTCCTCGGCCTCGACCAGGACGAAGCGGCCGGGGTTCTCGGACTGGGCGGTGCGGACCAGGCCGCGGACGGGCTCCTGGACGAGTTCGCCGCGCCGGGTGACGACGACGAGCCGGGAGCCGGCGGTCCGCTCGTCGGCCAGCCAGGCCTGGAGGGCCCGCAGGACGTCGTGGCCGACGGCGTGGGCGCGCTCGGGCACGGTGTCGGTGGGCGCGCCGGTGCCGGCGGGCAGCACGACGAGGGCCGGCGGTGCGGTGTCCCCGGTCAGGTCGGCGTGGAGCGTCCAGTCGGCGGGCGCTTCGGCGGCCTCGGGGGCGGGGACCCAGTCGACCTCGAACAGGGCCGCGTCGTCGGCCGGGCCCGCGGTGAGTCCGCGCGGGTCGACCGGCCGCACGGTGAGCGCCTCGACGTCGACGACGGGGGCGCCGGTGTCGTCGGCGGCCCGGATGGTCAGGGTGTCGGGTCCGGCGGGGGTGACGACCACGCGCAGCGCCTCGGCCCCGGTGGCGTGCAGGCGCACGCCGGACCAGGAGAAGGCGAGCCGGGGCACGTCGGCGCCGGGGAAGAAGCCGGCCTCGCCGAGCGGGTGCAGGGCGGCGTCCAGCAGGGCCGGGTGCAGTCCGTAGGCGGCGGCGTCGGAGGTGGTGGCGGGGAGGCGGAGCTGGGCGAGGAGGCGGCCGTCGGCGACCCAGGCGGCCTCGACGGCGTGGAACGCGGGGCCGTAGTCGACGGTGAGCCGGTCGTAGAGGCCGTCGAGGTCGAGCGGGCGGGCGCCGGCGGGCGGCCAGACCGACAGTTCCGGGGCGGCGGCGGGCTCCGGGCCCCCGGGGGCGAGCGTTCCGGTGGCGTTGGTGTTCCAGGGCAGGCCGGGGCCGGTGCGGGTGAGCAGCCGGACGGCACGGCGGCCGTCCTCGGCCTCGCCGACGTGGACCTGGAGGTCGAGGCCGCCGCCGTCGGGGACGACGAGCGGAGCGGAGACGGTCAGTTCCTCGACGGTGGGCGCGCCGAGCCGGTGGCCGACGTGGGCGAGGGCGTCGAGCAGCGCGGTGCCGGGCAGCAGGGTCGCGCCGCCGACCCGGTGGTCGGCGAGCCAGGGCAGGGTGTGTTCGCCGATCCGGCCGGTGAAGACGGCGCCGTCCTCGGTGCCGAGGAGCAGTTCGGTCTCCAGCAGCGGGTGACCGGCCCGGTCGAGGCCCGCGGCGGTGAGGTCGCCGGCGGCGCGGCCCGGCCGGAGCCAGTAGCGCTCGCGCTGGAAGGGGTAGGTCGGCAGTTCGGAGGGGCGGACGGTGCCGGCTCCGGCGAAGGCCGGGGACCAGTCGACGGGCAGGCCGTGGACGTGGAGCTCGGCGGCGGCCAGCAGGACACGGTCCCAGCCGCCGTCCTCACGGCGCAGGGTCCCGGTGACCACCGTCGGCGCCTGCACGGCCTCCTCCAGCGCCTCCACGATCCCGTGGGCGAGGACGGGATGGGCACTGACCTCCACGAACGCCCGGAAGCCCTCCACCGCCAGGGTCTCGACCGCCTCGGCGAAACGGACCGTCCGCCGCAGATTGCGGTACCAGTACCCGGCGTCCAGCTCCGGACCCTCCAGCCACCGGTTCTCCACCGTCGACAGGAACGGAACCGCCGCAGGCTGAGGCTTCACGGAACCCAGCAGCTCCGCGAGTTCGGCCTCGATCGACTCCACATGGGCGGTGTGGGACGCGTAGTCGACGGGGATCCGGCGAACCCTGGCCCCGCCCTCCTCGAAGACGGCCACGACGGCGTCGAGCCCGGCCGGGTCACCGGCGACGACCACCGAGGAGGGGCCGTTGACGGCCGCCACCTCGACGCCGTCGGGCAGGGCTCCGCCCACCTCGGCGAGCGGCAGTCCGATCGACACCATCCCACCACGGCCGGCCAGACCCCGCGCGATGGCCTGCGACCGCAGCGCCACCACCGCGGCCGCATCGTCCAGCGAAAGGATCCCCGCGACGTGCGCCGCCGCGATCTCCCCCTGCGAATGACCCACCACCGCGTCGGGGACGACACCCAACGACGCCCACAACCGCGCCAGACCCACGTTCACCGCGAACGACACCGGCTGCACCACATCCACCCGCTCCAGCGACGCAGCACCCGGAACCTGGTTCACCACATCCAGCAACGACCAGTCGACATACGGCTTCAACGCCTCAGCGGCCTCCTCCAGAGCCCGCGCGAACACCGCCGACTCCGCGAACAGCCGACGCCCCATCCCCGCCCACTGCGAACCCTGACCCGGGAACACGAACACCGACCGACCGGCCACCTCCGCCCGGCCCGACACCAGCCCGGCCCCGGCCTCACCACCGGCCAGCGCCCGCAACCCACCCAGCACCTGCTCCCGGTCGGCCGCCACCACCACCGCCCGCCGTTCCAGCGCGGCCCGGGAGCCGGCGAGCGTCCGGGCGACGGCCGCCGCCTCGGCGCCGGGCCGGTCGCCGGTGAACTCCGCGAGCCGCCCGGCCTGTTCGCGCAGCGCCTCGGGGGAACGGGCGGACAGAAGCCAGGGCACGGGGGCGCCGGAGCCGGCGTCGAGCTCCCCGTCGAGTCCGGCGGCGACCGGACCGGCGGCGGGCCCCTGGGCGGGGGCCTGTTCGAGGACGACGTGGGCGTTGGTGCCGCTGACCCCGAAGGAGGAGACGGCGGCCCGGCGCGGCCGGTCGACCTCCGGCCAGGCCCGCTCCTCGGTGAGCAGGGCGACCGCGCCGGATTCCCAGTCGACCCGGGAGCTGGGCGCGTCGATGTGCAGGCTCCTCGGCAGCACGCCGTGCCGCAGCGCCTCCACCATCTTGATCACCCCGGCGACGCCGGCCGCCGCCTGGGCGTGGCCGATGTTGGACTTCAACGAGCCCAGCCAGAGCGGCTGTTCGGCCGGACGGCCCTGACCGTAGGTGGCCAGCACGGCCTGCGCCTCGATCGGGTCGCCCAGGGACGTCCCCGTCCCGTGCCCCTCCACGGCGTCGACGTCGGCCGTGGTCAGTCCGGCGTCGGCGAGCGCGGCGAGGATCACCCGCTCCTGCGAGGGGCCGTTCGGGGCGGTGAGGCCGTTGGACGCACCGTCCTGGTTGACCGCCGAACCCCGGACCACCGCCAGCACCTCGTGCCCCAGCCGCCGCGCGTCCGACAGCCGCTCCAGCAGCACCAGGCCGACACCCTCGGACCAGGCGGTGCCGTCCGCGGCGTCCGCGTAGGCGCGGGCCCGGCCGTCGGCGGAGAGCGCGCGCTGGCGGGAGAACTCGACGAAGGAGGTGGGCCGGGCCATGATCGCGGCGCCGCCGGCCAGGGCGAGCGTGCACTCGCCGTCGCGCAGCGCCTGGGCGGCGAGGTGCAGCGCCACCAGGGAGGAGGAGCAGGCGGTGTCCACCGTCACCGACGGGCCTTCGAGGCCGAGGGTGTAGGAGATGCGGCCGGAGGCGACGGAGCCGGCGTTGCCGGTGCCGAGGTAGCCCTCCAGGCCGTCCGGGACCTCGGCGAGGTCGGTGGCGTAGTCGTGGTACATCAGGCCCGCGTAGACGCCGACCGGCTGCCCCTTCAGCGAGGTCGGGTCGATGCCCGCCCGCTCCAGCAGCTCCCAGGAGGTCTCCAGCAGCAGCCGCTGCTGCGGGTCCGTCGCCAGCGCCTCGCGCGGGGAGATGCCGAAGAAGGCCGCGTCGAACTCGCCGGCGTCGTGCAGGAATCCGCCGTGGCGGGCGTAGGAGGTGCCGGGGACGGCCGGGTCCGGGTCGTAGAGGGCGTCGAGGTCCCAGCCGCGGTCGCGGGGGAAGGGCGTGATCGCGTCGGTGCCCTCGGCGACCAGCCGCCACAGGTCGGCCGGGGAGGCGACGCCGCCGGGCAGCCGGCAGGCGGCGCCGACGATGACGATCGGGTCCTCGCCGGGCGGCACCGGGCGCGGTACGGGCGCGGGCCGGGCGGCGGCCGGACGGCCGGTCAGCACGGTGAGCAGGAAGGCCGCGACGGCCTTCGGGGTGGGGTGGTCGAAGGCGAGGGTGGCGGGCAGCCGCAGGCCGGTGGCGGCGGTGAGGCGCCCGCGCAGCTCGACGGCGGTGGCGGAGGTGAAGCCGAGGTCCTTGAACGGGCCGTCGGGGCGGATCGGGTCGGGGCCGTCGCCGGCCAGCCCGCCGGTCTCCGCGAGGACGAGGTCGAGGAGGTCCCGCTGCCGGTCGGCGGCGGAGCGGCCGGAGAGGCGGCGGCGCAGCGCGGCGGCGGTCGCGGTGTCGGGGGCGCTCGGGCCGGCCGGGGTGTCGATGAGGTCGCGCAGCAGGGCCGGGACGTCCTGCGGGGCGAGCGCGTCCAGCCCCTCGGGGTCGAGCCGGAGCAGCAGCAGGGAGGTGTGCTCGGCCAGGTGCGCGGCGTCGAACGCGGCGGCGCTCTCCTGGGCGGTGAGCCGGCCGAGGCCGGGCGGCACCGGGCGGCCGTCGCCGTCGGCGGGGCCGGTGATCAGGGCGAGGCCGGGCAGGCCGTGCCGGCTGCGGTGGTGGGCGAGCGCGTCGAGGAAGGCCGCGGCCGCGGCCTCCCCGGGGGCGCCGGGGGTGCCGAGCGGGCCCACCGTGGGGGTGTGCACCACGAAGGCGGACAGCTCGGTGCCCGCGGTCAGTTCGTGCAGGTTGACGGCGGCGGCGAGGGCGGCGCCGAGGCCGGGAAAGGCAGCGCCGGGGGTGTGCACGACGGCGTTGAAGCGCACGCCCGGGGTGGCCAGCCAGCCGGCCAGGGCCTCACGGTCGGCGAGGTCGAGCGCGGTGAGGGTGGTCTCGGCGCCGGCCGCGCTGAGCCGTTCGGCGAGGGCGGCGGCGGTCCGGTCGGCGGCGCCGTGGGGGCTGGTGAGCAGGATGCGGCGCACCCCGCGGCCGGCGACCAGGTGGTGGGCGACGGCGGCGGCGGCCGGCCCGTCCGCACCGGTGACCAGGACGGCCCGGCGGGGGTCGAAGCGGGCCCCGGGCTCGCCGTGGGCGAGCGCGGCGGACACCCGGGCGGCGCGCGGGCGCAGCGCCACGCCGGAGCGGACGACCAGCTCGGGCTCGCCGGAGGCGACGGCGGTGGCCAGGGCGTCGGCGGCGTTCTCCCCGGCGTCGAGGTCGACCAGCAGGAAGCGGCCGGGGTTGGCCACCCGGGCGGCGCGGACCACGCCGCGCAGGGCGGCCTGGACGAGGTCGGTGGCACCGCCGGGGCCGGCGGCGCCCCGGGTGACGACGGCCAGCACGGTGTCGGCGAGCCGCTCCTCGGCGAGCCAGGCGGTCAGCTGCCCGTCGAGGGCGCGCACGGCGTCCTCGACGTCGGCGGCGAGCGGGCCGGGGGTGCGCAGGCCGGCGCCGACGCCGAGCACGGCGGCGTCGGGCAGCGGGCCGGCGGCGGCCAGCGCGGCGGGGTCGGGGTGGGCGGCGGCGCCGAGCGCGTCGGCGAGGCCGAAGACGTCCGCGCCGAGCACGGCCCAGGTACCGGCGGCGGGGCGGGCGCCGGGGACGGAGGAGAGCGGCAGCCAGTCGACCCGGAAGAGGTGCTCGTAGTGGCTGCCGCCGGCGGCCCGCAGCCGGGCGGGCGCGTCGAGCAGCACGTGCCGGGTGATCTTGCCGGAGGCGGTGCGCGGGATGCGCTCGGTCTCGTACAGCTCCTCGGGGACCTTGAAGTAGGAGAGCCGTTCCCGGCAGGCGGCCAGCAGGGCCTCCGGGTCGAGGCCGCCGGGGCCGGGCACCAGGAACGCCACCGGCACCTCGCCGAGCACCTCGTGGGGCTTGCCGACGACGGCGACGTCCGCGACGCCGGGCACCCCGCGCAGCACCTCCTCGACCTCGGCCGGGTGGATGTTCTCGCCGCCGCGGATGATGAGTTCCTTGATCCGGCCGGTGATGGTGAAGTAGCCGGAGCCGTCCCGCCGGGCGAGGTCGCCGGTGTGGTACCAGCCGCCGCGCAGCGCCTGCTCGGTGGCCTCGGGCTGGTTGTGGTAGCCGAGCATCACGCTCGGGCCGCGCACCCAGACCTCGCCCTCCTCGCCGTCGGCGGCGTCCAGGCCGGTCCCGACGTCGACGAGGCGCACGCCCAGGCCGGGCACGGGCAGGCCGCAGGAGCCCTCGACGCGGGCGCCGGTGGGCCAGTTGACGGTGATCGAGCCGCAGGTCTCGGTGGAGCCGTAGGCGTCGATGAGCGGCGCGCCGAACGCCTCCTCGAAGGAACGGCGCAGCGCGGCGGTCGTCATCGCGCCGCCGACCAGGCACATCCGCAGCGCCGGGGCGGTGAAGCCGTCCTCGCGGGCGGCGCGGACCAGCTGCTGGTACATGGTCGGCACGCCGGCCAGGAAGGTCGCGGACTCCTCGCGGACGGCCTCCAGGACGTCCTGCGCGGCGAACCCGTCGAGGATGCGGGCGGTGGCGCCGACGGCGGTGACGCTCAGCACGCAGGCGATGTGGGAGAGGCTGTGGAACAGCGGCAGCGGCCAGACCACCCGGTCCTCGGCGGTCAGCCCGGGCACCGGCACGTAGCAGGCGGCGACCGACCAGAGGCAGTTGCGCTGGGTGGACAGCACGCCCTTGGGGCGGCCGGTGGTGCCGGAGGTGTAGAGCATCCAGGCGGGGTCGTCCAGCCCGAGGTCGTCGCGCGCGGGGGTCGCGGGGGCGGTGGTGGCGAGGGTCTCGAAGGAGAGGGTGCCGGCCGGGGCGGGGCCCTCTCCGGTGACGATCACCCGCAGGTCGGCCCGGCCGCGCGCGAGGGCGTCCAGGCCGGCGGCGCGGGCGGCGTCGGTGATGACGAAGCGGGCACCGCTGTCGTCCAGGAGGTGGGTGAGCTCGGCCTCGGTGGCGTGCGGGTTGAGCGGGACGGCGATCGCACCGGCACGCAGGATGCCGAAGTAGCTCTCGACCACCTCGACGCTGTTGCCGAGCAGGATGGCCGCCCGGTCGCCGGGCTGGAGGCGCAGGTCGGCGAGGTGGCCGGCGATCCGGCCGGTGCGGGCGTGCAGCTCGCCGTAGGTCACGCCGCGGACGGCGTCGCGGAACGCGGTCCTGTCCGAGCTGTCGCGGGCGTGCTCGGCCAGCAGTTCGGGCAGCGGCCGGATCAGCTCGGTGCGCAACATGCCGTCACTTCCTTGGGTCGGATCGGGTCGGATCGGATCGGTCGCCGGGTGGGCGCATTCCTTTTCCGCCGGGTGGGGCCGGGCGGTGGCGGAACGCGAATTCCTTTTCCGGGCGGGATTTTCGCGGTGCGGGGCCGGCGCATTGCCGGGCGGACTTTCCGGGGCGGCCGTACGCGAATTCCCGCCGGTCACAGTCTCGTGCGGGACGGGCTCGGGGCCGCCCCTATCCGACCCCCTATACGGGCCCTAACCGCGGCGGAGGGGCGGGACGCGGCGGGACGGCGGGCGAGGCCGGCGGGCCGGACCGTCGCGGTCCGCCCCCGGCCCTGCCCGGCCCGCACCTCCGGCGCACCCCCTGCGCCCCGCCCCCGTCTCCGCCGCCGGGAACGGCAGCGCCCCGCCGGGCGTGGGTCCGGCGGGGCGGTGCGGGAGGGTGGGCGGACCGGCGCGGGCCGGTGGGGCGGCCGGCCGGTCGGGGCTCGGGGGCGGTGCACCGGGACCGGTGCGCCGCGGTCGGTGCACCGCGGTCAGTGCACCGGGACGGGCTCGGGCAGCAGGGCGAGCAGGTCGAGCAGGTCACCGGGCCGGCGCAGCACCGCGTCGGGCCGCTCGGCGAGCAGCGCCGGCTCGTCGGTCTCGCCCCACAGCGCGGCGATCGCGCCGACCCCGGCGCCCCGGGCGCTCGCCAGGTCGGTGACGGCGTCGCCGACCATGGCGGTCCGCCCGGCCGGCACGTCGAGCAGTTCCAGGGCGCGCAGCACGATGTCGGGCGCGGGCTTGGCCCGGGGCACCTCGTCGGAGCCGAGCACGTGGTCGAAGTGGTGCAGCAGGCCGAGCTGGTCGAGCAGCGAGCGGGCCCGGGGGCCGCTCTTGCCGGTGGCCACGGCCAGCCGGACACCACGCCGGTTGAGCTCGACGAGCAGCTCCCGCACCCCGGCGTGCACGGTGACCTGGTGGGCGAGCCGGTAGCTCTCCCGGACGAAGGGCTCTTCGAGGGCGAGCGGCAGCCCCATGATCCGCATGATGTCCGGGAAGTAGCGGCCCAGGTGGCGGCAGTACTCCTCGAACGGCGGCCTGCCGTCGCCGACCACCTCCTCGTACGCGGTCAGGAACGCCCGGCGCATCACGTCGAAGCTGTCGACGATGACGCCGTCCAGGTCGAAGACGACGGCGCGCAGCGGGGAGAACGCGGCGAGCGCGCGGCCGTCGGGCGCGGTGGTCGGGGCGGTGGCTGCGGGCGGTTCGATCGGCATGGGATCTCCATGGGACGGGGGGCGGCCCGGACGGGTGACCGGGCCTGACGCCCCGGGGGCCGGCGAGGTGGGGCACGGCCTCCGGGGCCGGGGCGCGGGGCCGCCCGGGTGGTTCCGCCGCCCGGTGCGGAGCGGCGGGGACACCGGGGACGGCGGTCAGACGGCGAGGGCCGCGGCCTCGTCGGCCAGCCGCGTACGCGGGGCGCGGGCGGCCTCGTAGAGGCGCTCGATGACCGAGATGGTGTGGTGGGCGCGGTTCACGGCCGCGCCGCGCGAGGCCGGGTCGGCGAGCAGACCGGGCAGGATGTCGAGCTGGCGCACGTACTCGGTGCCGACGCTCTCCGCGGGCAGCGGGACGTCGGTGGTGACGCCGTCGCGGGTCCGGGTGAGGCGCGGGACGCGGCGGTTGGGGCTGAAGCCAAAGGTGCACTCCAGGGTCGCGGAGCCGGTGGCGCCCTCCACGGTGATCCGGGTGGTGTCGACGGGTTCGTGGGAGGCCCAGCTGGCCCGGACCGCCACCGAGACTCCGGTGTCGGTGACCAGGAAGCCGCGGGCGGTGTCCTCGACGTCGCCCGCGCCGTCCGGCCCCCCGGTGCCGCGCCAGCCGGCGCCGCGCGCGCCGTCGTTGACGAAGTCGGCGGAGAGCGAGCCGAGCACCGAGGGGAAGCGGACGTCGCCGCCGAGCACGGCCTGCGCCGTGTCCAGCAGGTGCCAGCCGAGGTCGACCAGCGCACCGCCCCCGGAGAGCCGGCGGCTGGTGAACCACCCGCCGGCGTCGGGGACCCCGCTCGCGCGGACCCAGGCGAGGTCGACGTGGCGGATCGGGCCGAGCTCCTCCGTGAGCGCGGTCAGGGCGGCGACGTCCGGCCGGTAGCGGGCGGCGCTGCCCGCCAGCAGGACGGCCCCGCCGGCGCGCTCGGCGGCGGCCAGCCGGTCCGCCTCGGCGGCGCTGAGGCAGACCGGCTTCTCCAGGAACACCGGGATGCCGCGGGCGAGCAGGCGCTCGGCGACGGGGGTGTGCAGGTGGTTCGGCACCGCGACGACCGCGAGGTCGGTGCCGGGGCCGAGCAGGTCGGCGTCGGCGAGGAGTTCGGCGCCGGCCGGCACGTGCTCCGCCGCGCCGGGGCCGGGCTCCACCACGGCGGTGACCCGGTAGGCCGGGTGTGCCGTCAGACGGGGCAGCCAGATGCTGCGGCCCGCCCAGCCGAGGCCGACGACGGCCACCCGCACCGGGGCGTCCGGCCCCCGCCCGGCCGTGCTCACCCGCGCGTTCACACCGCGGCCAGGGCGTCGGCGACGATCTGGGCGGTGTCCTCGATCGCCTGCTCGCTCGCGAGCAGGGTGCGGTGGTGCAGCCAGATGCCGTCGGCGGTGAGGGCCTCGCTGTTGGGGCAGGCCTTCGCCAGCTCGTCGACGGTGCTGTCGGGCGCGGCCGACTCCCAGAAGCCGTCCGAGCGGTAGATCGCGCGGAAGACCACGAAGGCGGGCAGGCCGCGCGCGATCAGGTCGTCCACCAGGGCGTTGCGCCGCTCCTCGCCGAGGCCGGGCACCCGGAACATCGCCATGTAGTGCGGCACGCGGTCGGCGCGCTCGTCGTGGCCCTGCGGGACCACGCCGGGGATCTCGGTCAGCAGGCCCTTGAGCAGCTTCGCGCGCTCCTCGCGGACGGCGATCTGGCCGTCCAGGCGGGCCAGCTGGGCGCGCAGCACGCTCGCGGAGAACTCGTTGAGCCGGAAGTTGGACCCGGAGGTCTGGTGGTAGTACTTCCGGTCCGTCGGCGGCCGGCCGCAGCTGTGCCGCAGGAACGCCTCGTCGTACTGGGCGGTCTCGGGGAAGGTGACGGCGCCGCCCTCGCCGGCCGTCATCAGCTTGCCGTTCTGGAAGCTGAACGCGGCGATCGAGCCGAGCTCGCCGACCCGGCGGCCGTTCCAGCGGGCGCCGTGGGCGTGCGCGGCGTCCTGCACGATCGACACGCCGGAGTCGGCGGCGAGCTTGTCGAGGGCGTCCAGGTCGGCGATCTGGCCGGCGATGTGGACGGGCATGATCGCCCGGGTCCGCGGGGTGATCGCGGCGGCGGCGGCCTCGGGGCTCAGGTTGTAGGTGTCGATGTCGATGTCGACCGGCACCGCGGTGGCGCCGAGCCGCTGGGCGGCCTGGGAGGAGGAGATGAAGGTGAAGGCGGGCACGATGACCTCGGTGCCCGGGCCGACACCGAGCAGCTGGAGGGCGATCTCCAGGGCGTGGGTGCCGTTGGTGACGGCGAGCGCCTTCGGGGCGCCGTGGTAGTCGGCGAACTCCTGCTCGAACGTCTCGACCTCCTTGCCACCCATCCGCCACCACTGGCCCTGCTCCAGGGCCCTGAGCAGTCCTTCGCGCTCGGTCTCGTCGTACTGCGGCCAGACCGGGAACTCCGGGGCCGGACGTCCTTGGGCACTCATAATTCCGCGCAGCCTTTCCTGTCGGGGGGACCGTGGAACGGCACGCTAACCCAGGAAATGCGGCCCGTCACCTCCCCTACGCACCCCCCTACAACGCCCTTGTCCTGCATCCCGGGGGGCCGTCCGGGGGTTCTTCCGGGGCCCTCGCTGCTATAACCGGAATATGAGCGAACTGCTATTGCTGAATGGCCCCAATCTGGGGATTCTCGGCCGCCGCGAACCGGAGGTCTACGGCACCGACACCCTGGCGGACATCGAGGCGGCGGTGGCCGCGGAGGTGGCCGGCCGGGGCTGGAAGGTGGTCTCCGTCCAGCGGGAGTCCGAGGGTCAGCTGATCGAGGCGGTGCACGACGCCTGGGACGGCTCGGTCGGGGCGATCGTGAACCCGGGCGCGCTGATGATCGCGGGCTGGGGCCTGCGCGACGCGCTGGCCGCCTACCCGCGGCCGTTCGTCGAGGTGCACCTGTCCAACGTCTGGGCGCGCGAGTCCTTCCGGCACGAGTCGGTGCTGGCACCGCTCGCCTCCGGCGTGATCGTCGGCCTCGGCGCGCTCGGCTACCGGCTCGCCGCGCAGGCGCTGCTGGCGAAGGTGCCGGCGTCCTGATGGGCTTCGCGACGGCGGGCACCGCGACGACGGGCGCGACGACGACGGCCCCTGCGGCGACGGGCCGCGCAGCGGCGGGCGGCACCGCGGCGGGCCACCGGACGGCGGGCGGCGGCACCGCGCAGGCCCCGACGGCCGCCCGGGGCGTGCTCGGCATCGACATCGGCGGCACCAAGGTGGCGCTGCGCGCCGAGGAGGGCCCGGCCGGCGGGCCGGTCCGCACCGAGGAGGCCGTGCTGCGCTGGCCCGGTGCCCGGATCGCCGGCGCCTACGCCGACTGGACGGCGCTGGCCGGCACGGTCGCCGACCTGCGCGAGCGCTGGGACGGCGACTTCGCGGCGGTCGGCGTGGCCGTGCCCGCGACCCTCGGCCCCGACGGGCGGGTGCTCGCCTGGCCGGGCCGGCCCGGCTGGCGCGGCTTCGACCTCGTCCCGGCCCTGCGGCGGCTCTTCCCCGACGCCGCGGTGGCCTGGGCGGACGACGGCGACCTCGCCGCGCTCGCCGAGGCGGTGAACGCCGGGTGCGGGCACCTGGTCTACCTGGGCGTCGGGACGGGCGTCGGCGGCGGCGCCGTGCACGGCGGCGCGCCGCTGCCGGGCCCGGGCCGCGGCTCCTTCGAGGCGGGTCACGTGATCGTCGACCGCCGGGGCCCGGTCTGCGACTGCGGGCGCCGCGGCTGCCTCCAGGCCGTCGCCTCCGGTCCGGCGACGCTGCGGCGCGCGGAGCTGCTGCGCGGCGCGCCGGTCGAGTACGCGGAGCTGCGGACCGGACTGGCCGAGGGCGCGCCGTGGGCGGAGCAGGCCGTCGAGGAGACCTGCTCCGCGCTGGCGGCGGCGGTGGTCTCGCTCGGCGAGCTGTTCCACCCCGAACTGACCGTGCTGGGCGGCGGGTTCGCCGAGGGGCTGCCCGGCTTCACCGCCCGGGTGGCGGCCCGCACGGCCGCGCTGGCCCGCCCGGGCGGGCCGGTGCCCGCGATCCGGCCCGCCGTGCTCGGCGGGCTGTCCTCCCTGCACGGCGCCCTCGCGCTGGCACGCCTGCAGCCCCTGCCCTGAACCCCGCCCGGCTGCGGGCGCACCGCATCACGCATCACCGCACCGCGCCGCACCACCCCGCACCACCCCGCACCGAATCATCTGCACCGAACCACCCGTACCGACCGGCCACGACCGTACCGACCAGCCCTGGGAGCCGAGTTGACCACGACAGAAACCCCCGTCCGCACGGACGGCGGGCTGCGGCGCATCGACGTGGAACTGGGCGAGCGCGGCTACCCGGTGCTGATCGGCCCCGGCGCCCGCCACCGGCTGGCCGGGGTGCTCGCCGGGATCGGCGCCCGCCGGGTCGCGGTGGTGAGCGCCCGGCCCGCCGAGTGGCTGCCCGACACCGGGCTCGACACCCTGGTGGTGGAGGCGAAGGACGGCGAGGAGGGCAAGTCCCTCGCCTGGGTCGCCGAACTGTGCAGCCGCTTCACCGCGTTCGGCCTGGGCCGGGCGGATGCCGTGGTCTCCTGCGGCGGCGGCACCACCACCGACGCGGTCGGGCTCGCCGCCGCGCTGTACCACCGGGGGGTGCCCGTGGTGCACCTGCCCACCTCGCTGCTGGCCCAGGTCGACGCGAGCGTCGGCGGCAAGACGGCGGTCAACCTCCCGGAGGGCAAGAACCTGGTCGGCGCCTACTGGCAGCCCTCCGCCGTCCTCTGCGACACCGACTACCTCAGCACCCTCCCGCCGCGCGAACGCGTCAACGGCTACGGGGAGATCGCCCGCTGCCACTTCATCGGCGCCGGGGACCTCCGGCACCTGCCGCTGCCCGAGCAGATCGCCGCGAGCGTCGCCCGCAAGGCCGCCGTGGTGGCCGCCGACGAGCGCGACGCCGGGTTGCGGCACATCCTCAACTACGGCCACACCCTGGGCCACGCGCTGGAACGCGCCACCGACTTCCGGCTGCGGCACGGCGAGGCGGTCGGCGTCGGCACGGTCTTCGCCGGCCTGCTGGCGGGCGCGCTCGGCCGGATCGGCCCCGGGCGGGTCGCCGAGCACCACGAGGTGGTCGCCCACTACGGCCTGCCGACCGCGCTGCCGGCCGGGGTCGGCACCGGGGCGCTGATCGCCCTGATGCGGCTGGACAAGAAGGCCGTCGACGGTCTCTCCTTCGTGCTGGACGGCCCGCTCGGCGCCGAACTCGTCCGCGACGTGCCCGAGGCGGTGGTCGCCCGCACGCTGGACGCCATGCCGCGCGCCGCCGCCGGGGAGGTCTGAGATGACCCCGGCCCCCGAAGCGGCCCGCCCCGGCCCACCGGTCGTCGGCCCGCCGATCGCAGCACCGTCGGTCCCGGGCCCGCCGATCTCGGGCCGCACCCGCCTGTACGCGGTGCTCGGCGACCCGATCGCGCAGGCCAAGGCGCCCGCGCTGCTCAACCCGCTGTTCGCGGCGAGCGGCGTCGACGCCGTGCTCGTTCCCGTGCACGCCCCGGCGGACCGGCTGGACGAGGTCGTCCGCGGGCTGAAGGCCGTCGCCAACCTGGACGGTTTGCTGGTGACCGTCCCGCACAAGCTGGCGATGTGCGGGCACGCCGACGAACTCAGCCCCGCCGCGGCCCTGCTGGGCAGCACCAACGCGCTGCGCCGCGAGCCGGACGGCCGCTGGTACGGCGACAACTTCGACGGCACGGGGTTCGTCCGCGGCCTGGCCGCCGAGGGCCGTCACCCCGCCGGGCAGCGGGTGGCGCTGGCCGGCGCCGGGGGCGCGGGGCTCGCCATCGCCGCCGCACTGCTCACCGAGGGGGCCGCCGCGCTCACCGTCACCGACCCCGACCAGGGTCGGGTGGACGCCCTGCTGGAACGGCTCGGCACCCACTGGCCCGGCCGGGTGACCGCCGCCCCGGGCCCGCCGGCCGACACCGACCTCGCGGTCAACGCCACACCGCTCGGCCTCGACCCGGCCGACCCGCTCCCCTTCGACCCCGCCCTGCTGCCGCCCGGCGCCCTGGTCGCCGACATCATCATGACGCCCGCCGAGACCCCGCTGCTGCGCGCCGCCGCCGCCCTGGGCCGTGCCACCCACCCCGGCATCCACATGCTCACCCGGCAGCTGCCGCTCTACCGGTCCTTCTTCCGCCTCCCGGCCTGACCCGCCCCGGCCCGACCCAGCGGGGCGGGGCGGGGGCGGTCACCGCGACCGGCGCCGTCCCGGTGTCATCGCGGTGGGGCGAAGGCGAGGGCCCGGGCCGGGTTGTCGACCATGATCGCGTGCAGGGTCTCCTGCGCCACTCCCAGGCGGCGCAGCGCCGGCAGGAAGTGGCGCGGGATGTAGTCGAAGCCCTGGCCGCCGTACTTCTTCAGCTGGATCTTCTGGCAGACGTCGTGGCCCAGGACGATCTGCCCCGCATAGCCGCGTTCGACCAGGTCCGCGACGCCCCGCGCGGTCCGGTGGTCGCTCATGAGGACGAGGTGTCCCCAGGGGCTGCCGGGCGAGGCCAGGAAGTCGAACTCGACGAAGACGCCGCGGGCGAGCAGGCGTTCGGCGTAGCCGGGGTCGCCGAGCACCTCCGCGGCGTGGCCCAGCACGATGTTGGACGGGTCGACGCCCTCCTCCTCCAGGATGTCCAGCACCCGGAACTTCTCCTCCCCGACGCCCCCGACGTGGAAGGTCACCGGGGCGCCCGTGATACGGCTCGCCCGGCCGCTGGCGCGCACGCTCAGCAGTTCGGCGTCGGTCAGCGGCGCGTTCTCCGCGCCGACCTCGCCGATGACGCCGGAGCGCACCTCCGTGCCGTCGGCACCGAGCACGATGTCGCGCACGATCGCGTCGGCGAGTTCGTCGACGCTGCGGCTGCCGAGGTCCGCGGGGTGGAAGACGGGGGTGTACCAGCCGCCGCCCATGACGACGTGCAGCCCGCTCTCCCGGGACAGCCGCAGCAGGGCCCGCGGGTCCCGGCCCAGGCCCCGCGGGGAGACCTCGACGATGGTGGACCCACCGGCCCGGGCGAAGGCCGTCACCTCCGCGAGCATCTCCTCCGGGTCCGCCAGCACGTCGTTGTCGGCGTTCGGCGCGCCGTGGCGGGTGCGGGCGAGGTTGGCGAGGGCGAGCGGTTCGGCGGCCTCGGGGGCGTCCTCGCCGGGCCGGCCGGCGCCGGGCGGACGCCGCAGGTCGACGAAGAGGTGCTCGTGCATGAGGGTGCTGCCGAGCACCGAGGGGTCGACCGGCCCGGCGACGGTGAGCACCCGGCCGGCGAGGTCCGGGATCTCGAAGGGGTAGCGGCTCACGAGTCTGTCCTCCGGGCCGGGATGGTGAGGAACCGGCGGGGGTTGCGCACGGTGAGGGTCTCCACGAGGGCGTCGTCGGCGCCGGTCATCCGCAGGAAGGGCACGAACTGGCCCAGCACGAAGCCGTATCCGCCGCCACCGCCGGCGAGCAGGTGCGATCGGGCGTGGGCGCCCTGCGACAGCAGCAGCCGCCCGGCGTGCCCGCGGCGCGCGAGTTCGAGCACGGCGGCGGCGACGTCCTGGTCGTCGTGGACGCTGTGCACCGAGGGCAGCCGGCCGAGCCGGTCGAACTGCACGAACACCCCGCGGGCGAGCAGCGGTTCGAGGTCGTCGGGCCGGGGCGCGAGGGTGTCGCAGCCGCCCACGGCGATCCGTGCGGGCTCCGCGCCCTCCTCCTCCAGCAGGTCGAGGACGCGCTGCTGGGTCCCGGCACCGGCGGAGCGGGTGAGCGCCACCGGCGCGCCCGTCGCCGCCGACGCCCGGGCCGCGGCGACCAGGACGGCGCGTTCGGCGGGGTCGGCCGGGTCGAGTGCGGCCGTCAGCGCGACCAGGCCGGCCCGGACGCCGTCGACGCCCTCGCCGAGGTCCCGGAGGAACTCCTCGGTCAGGGCGCCGGCCCCGGGGGGCGCGCCGTCCGGTGCGGGGCGGTGGCGCCCGGTGGCCATCACGACGTGCAGGCCGGTCGCGGCGGCGACCGCCCGCAGCCCCGCCGGGTCACGGCCCAGGTCGGGCGGTGTGGCGTCGACCACCGTGCCGCCACCGGCGCGGCGGAAGGCGTCGGCCTCGGCGACGGCCGACGCGCGGTCGTCCAGCAGCAGGTCGGCCCGGTTGGGGACCCCCAGGGCGAGGTCGCCGAGCAGGTCCATGCCGAAGGGGGCCCGGTAGAACGCGGGCCGGTGGAGCGGGTGGCGGCTCAGCTCGGCGTCGGAGGGTGCGAAGTCGCCCAGCAGGTGTTCCCGGGGCAGCACGGAGCCGAGGGCCTGCGGCGCGACCTCACCGGCGACGGTGACCGCCACGTCGTGCGGCGCCGGATCGGCGGGATCGAATGTGGACACGCGGCGCAGCCTAGCGAATGAGATAGCGAATCGTATAGCTTTTGCGCCCACTTCCCCGCGTTCCAACCCGCTCCGCCCCGCCTCGCCGCGCTCCGCCGGCGGCCTCCCCCCCCCCCCCCCCCCGCACCCCGGCGCGAGCACCGGCCAGTCACCCGTCCAACAGGTGACGTTTCGGCCGCCGGTCACACGTGTTTGACCGGTTCCGCCCTCCCCCGCGCCCGATCACCCGTGCCAGGCTCTGCTGCCACCGGCCACCACCGGCCGCCGCGGGGCCCCTCGGCCCCGCCCGTCACAGACCCGGGAAGAGGTGGATCGCATGATCACCCAGAGGACGGCACCCAGGACCACCCGCGGGGCCGCGCCCCGCACCGCACTCCGCGCCGCGGCAGCCGCCGCGACCCTCACCGCCGCCGTCGCCACGACCCTGCTCGGCCTCGGCACCGGCGCGGCGCAGGCCGCCGGATGGCCCCCGCTGCACGAGGGCGCGTACCTGTACACCGGCACCGGCGGCACCGGGGCGGTGACCACCGTCGACCTGCGCGACCTCGGCACCTGCCACGCGCTCCCGCGGGCGGTCCGCTCCGTCCAGGTCGCCGACGGCTCCGCGTCCGTGGTGCTGTACACCGGCGCCGGCTGCACCGGCGGCCACCCGTGGGCGACCGGCTCGCTGGCCCAGTCCGACCTCCCGGCGGCGGCGCTGAGCTACCGGGTGGTCCCCGCCTGACGCCCCCGCACCACCCTCCCGCCGTGGTCCGTCCGGGCAGCACCGCCCGGACC
>NZ_JBHJRC010000119.1:0-22200 GCF_042261735.1 Kitasatospora sp. NPDC056327
GCCGCGGCACCCCGCCGCGGCCGCCTCCGTGCGTGTCCGGCCGCACTCAGCCCGCGGACGAGCGGTACTTGCGCACCGCCAGCCAGGAGAACACCGCGGTGATCAGCACCGGCCAGAGCACCGCCATCAGCTCGGCGTGCTGCATCGGCCACACGTCGTCCACCGGCCCGACCTGGTTGCCGAAGAGGTTGCGGCAGGCCTGCACGGTGGCGCTGAACGGGTTCCAGTAGGCGATCGCCTGCAGCCAGCCCGGCATCGAGCTGACCGGCACGAAGGCGTTGGAGATGAAGGTCAGCGGGAAGAGCCAGATCAGCCCGGCCGAGGTGGCCGCCTCCGGACTGCGCACCGAGAGGCCGATCAGCGCGCCGATCCAGGAGAAGGCGTAGCCGAGCAGGAGCAGCAGCCCGAACGCGCCGAGCGCGGACAGCAGACCGTCGTGGATCCGCCAGCCGACCAGCAGCGCGACCAGGGCCAGCACCACCAGCGTGAAGGCCGTCTGGAAGAGGTCCGCCAGGGTGCGGCCGACCAGCACCGCCGAGCGGGCCATCGGCAGCGAGCGGAACCGGTCCACCAGCCCCTTGGACATGTCCTCGGCGATGCCCGCCGAGGCGCCGGCCACCGCGAAGGTGACGGTCTGGGCGAAGATGCCCGCCATCAGGAACTGGATGTACGTGGAGGAGCTCGACTGCGCCCCGGGGATCCGGATGGCGCCGCCCATGACGTAGGAGAACAGCAGCACGAACATGACCGGCTGCATGAGGCCGAAGACCACGATCTCGGGTATCCGGGTCATCCGGCGCAGGTTGCGCTTGGCGACCACCCAGGAGTCGTGCAGGACGGCGTCCGCGCCCCGGCGCTGCTTGGGTACCGCCCCGCCGATGGCGTGCTCGGTGGCACCGGTCATCTCAGCGCTCCTTCCCGGCCGTGACGGCCTGCTGGTCCGTGCCGGGGCCGTCGCCCCGCCGGCGCCCCTTGCCGGCCGTGCCGTTCTCGTCCTCGTCGGCCGCGGTGTGGTGGCCGGTGAGGGAGAGGAAGACGTCGTCCAGGGTCGGCCGGCGCAGACCGATGTCGTCGATCCCGATCGAGCGGGAGTCGAGTTCGCGGATCACGTCGGCGAGCACCCGGGCCCCGCCGCTGACCGGAACGGTGATCCGGCGGGTGTTCTTCTCCACCGCCGCCTCGCCCAGCGCGTACCCGGCGAGCGCCGCGACCGCGTCGCCGACGAGCTCGGGCCGCTGCACGACGAGCTCGATCCGCTCGCCGCCGATCTGTGCCTTGAGCTGGTCGGCGGTGCCGCGCGCGATCACCCGGCCGTGGTCGACCACGGCGATGTCGTGGGCGAGGCGGTCGGCCTCCTCCAGGTACTGGGTGGTGAGCAGCAGCGTGGTGCCCTGTTCGACGAGGGTCTCGATGACCTCCCAGAGCGCGATCCGGTTGCGCGGGTCGAGGCCGGTGGTCGGCTCGTCCAGGAACATCACCGGCGGACGGACGACCAGCGCGGCGGCCAGGTCGAGCCGTCGGCGCATGCCGCCGGAGTACGTCTTGGCGGTGCGGTCCTTGGCCTCGGTGAGGTTGAACCACTCCAGCAGTTCGAGCGCCCGGCTCTTCGCCTCCCGGGCGGGCATCTGGTACAGCTCGCCCACCATCCGGAGGTTCTCCAGGCCGGTGAGGTACTCGTCGACCGCGGCGTACTGACCGGAGAGGCCGATCAGGCTGCGGACCCGGTTCGGGTGTTCGAGGACGTCGACGCCGGCCACCGTGGCGCGGCCGGAGTCGGGGCGGAGCAGGGTGGTGAGGACGCGCACGGTGGTGGTCTTGCCGGCGCCGTTGGGGCCGAGCAGTCCGAGCACCGTGCCCTCGGGGACGTCGAGGCTGACGCCGTCCAGGGCTCTGACGTCGCCGAAGGTCTTCACCAGGTTCTCGGCTTGGATGGCTGGCGCCATGGGCCTGTCTCATCTCCTCGGAAGAAGGATGGAACTGCGCGGTGGCGGAACGGGTGGAGAAACAGCGTTCTGTCCCACTTTGCCCCCGATCGGGGCGCGCAAGCGACTCGTTGCCGTCGGCACGACGGCAGAACGCGATGTATCGCGAGTCCGGCAGCCGCAATATATCGCGTCGGCGAACCACCGGGCACCGGCCGCCCCTCCGCTCCCCCGGGCCCCTACCGGGACACCACGTACCCCTCGCCCCGCAGCTCGCCGAGCACCGCCGCGCAGTGCTCGGGGCCCTTGGTCTCCAGGTGCAGGTCCACCTCGACCTCGGTCAGCCCCAGCTGCGGATCGACCCGCACGTGCGCCACGTCCAGCACGTTGGCGTCCACCCTGGTCAGCACCCCCAGCAGCCCCGCCAGCGCGCCCGGCCGGTCGGCCAGCCGCACCCGCAGCGACAGGTACCGCCCCGCCGCCGCCAGCCCGTGCCGCAGCACCCGCTGCATCAGCTGCGGGTCGATGTTGCCGCCCGACAGCACCGCCACCACCGGGCCCCCGAACGACCCCGGCTGCTCCAGCAGGGCCGCGACCGGGGCCGCCCCGGCGGGCTCCACCACCAGTTTCAGCCGCTCCAGCCCGAGCAGCAGCGCCCGGGACAGCGAGTCCTCGGAGACCGTCCGCACGCCGTCCGCCAGGGTGTTGACGATCTCGAACGGGACGTCCCCCGGCCGCCCGACCATGATCCCGTCCGCCATCGTGGCGAACCGCTCCAGCGAGACCGGGCGCCCCGCCGCCAGTGAGGGCGGATACGCCGCCGCGGACGCCGCCTGCACCCCGATCACCCGCACGTCCGGCCGCAGCGGCTTGACCGCCGCCGCGATCCCGGCCAGCAGGCCGCCGCCGCCCACCCCGACCAGCACGGTGCGCACCTCGGGGCACTGCTCCAGGATCTCCAGGCCGACGGTGGCCTGCCCGATCACCACGTCCCGGTGGTCGAAGGGGTGGATGAACACCGCGCCGCCCGCCTCGGCGTACCGCTGCGCCGCCCCCAGCGCCTCGTCGACGCTCGCCCCGTGCAGCCGCACCTCGGCGCCGTACTCCCGGGTCGCCGCGATCTTCGGCAGCGGCGCGGAGACCGGCATGAAGACGGTCGAGCGGACCCCGAGCAGCGCGGCGGCCAGCGCCACCCCCTGCGCGTGGTTCCCGGCACTCGCCGCGACGACCCCGCCGGCCCGCTGCACCGGTGAGAGGCCCGCGATCCGCACGTACGCCCCGCGCAGCTTGAACGACCCGGTCCGCTGGAGGTTCTCGCACTTCAGGTGGACCGGCGCGCCGACCAGTGCCGAGAGGTGCCGGCTGCCCTCCATCGGCGTCACCCGGGCGATCCCGGCGAGCATCTTCTGGGCGCCGCGGACGTCGTCGAGGGTGATCGGCCAGCTGTGCATGGGAGAAGCCTAGAGCCCCGCCGCGGCCCGCCCCGGGACGTCGGCCCTGTTCCCGGGCCCGCCCGGCCCGCGTACGCTGCTGCTTCTGAGCCTCTCTCACCGCACGACGATCGTGAGCCGCGATGATGACGACCTCGCCCCAGGCCTCCGACCTCACCGACCCCGTGCACGCCCAACTCCAGTACCAGCTGGCGGTGTTCGCCCGCAGAATGGAGCAGGTCCGCGGATCCGACGGGGTGGCCGCCCTGGTCCGGGCGGCCTACCTCCTGCTCGAACGGCTGGAACGTCTCGGCCCCGCCAACGTCAAGGCGCTGGCCGACGCCCTGGGCGTCGACTCCTCCACCGTCACCCGGCAGGTCGCACCGCTGGTCGCGGCCGGCCTGGTCGGCCGGGTGCAGGACCCGGCCGACCGGCGCGCCGTCCGGCTCGCCCTGACCCCGCTCGGTGCCGGCCGGCTGGACGAAGTACGGGCCGGCCGCACCGAGTTGACGCGTCAGCTGGTCGCCGACTGGCCGCCCGAGGAGCAGCGGGCGTTCTGCGCCCTGCTGGCCCGCTTCAACCACTCCATGGAGTCGTACACCGCGGGCCGGCAGGGCGACCGGCACCCGTCGGACGTCAGCCCAGCGCCTGCCTGAGGTCGGCCAGCAGGTCGTCGATCGACTCGATGCCGACGGAGACCCGCACCAGGTCGGACGGCACCTCCAGGGCCGAACCGGCCACCGAGGCGTGGGTCATCCGCCCGGGGTGCTCGATCAGCGACTCCACGCCGCCCAGCGACTCGCCGAGGGTGAACAGCCGCGCCCGGTTGCAGACCTCGACCGCGGCCTCCTCGCCGCCGGCGACCCGGAACGACACCATGCCGCCGAAGGCCTTCATCTGCTTGGCGGCGATGTCGTGACCGGGGTGCTCGGGCAGGCCCGGGTACAGCACCTGGCTGACCGCGGGGTGACCGGCGAGCAGCTCGGCGACCTTCTCGGCGTTGGAGCTGTGCCGGTCCATCCGGACGCCGAGGGTCTTGATGCCGCGCAGCACCAGCCAGGCGTCGAACGGGCCGGAGACCGCGCCCATCGCGTTCTGGTGGTACGCGACCTCCTCGCCGAGGCCCGCCTCGGCGATCACCAGGGCGCCGCCGACCACGTCCGAGTGGCCGCCCATGTACTTGGTGGTCGAGTGCACGACCACGTCGGCGCCCAGCGCGATCGGCTGCTGCAGGTACGGGCTGGCGAAGGTGTTGTCGACCACCAGCAGGGCGCCGGCGCCGTGCGCGATCTCGGCGAGCGCGGCCAGGTCGGTGATGCCCAGCAGCGGGTTGGAGGGGGTCTCCACCCACACCGCGCGGGTGTTGGGCCGCAGCGCCTCGCGGACGGTCGCGAGGTCCTGGGTGTTGGCGACGGAGAACTCGACGCCCCAGCGGGTCAGCACCTTGGCGAACAGCCGGAAGGTGCCGCCGTAGGCGTCGTCGGGGATCACGATGTGGTCGCCCGGCTTGAGGACGGTGCGCAGCAGGGTGTCCTCGGCCGCCAGGCCGGAGGCGAAGGCGAGGCCGCGGGCGCCGCCCTCCAGCGCGGCGAGGCACTCCTCCAGCGCGGTGCGGGTCGGGTTGGCGCTGCGGCTGTACTCGTAGCCGCCCCGCAGGCCGCCCACCCCGTCCTGCTTGTAGGTGGACACCTGGTAGATCGGCGTGACGACGGCCCCGGTCTGGGGGTCTGCTTCCTGACCCGCGTGGATGGCGAGGGTCTCGAAGCCCTGGGGAAGCTGGTGCTCGGTCATGCTCCGAGCGTAGTCGGCGTACGGCCGACTGCCGTCCGGAAGCCGCCGGGACGCCGCCGCGCCCCCGGAATCCACGGGCGCCCGGTCACGTTGGAACGTCCGGAACCCTCCCCGAACCCGTTGGAGCAGGCCGTGCTGTTCAACCGCCACAAGACCTCGCTCGTCCCCGCCGACCAGGCGCTGCCCGGCCGCCAGGCCCCGGCGTTCACGCTGAGCGAACCGCACACCGTGCTCGGTCACCCGCTGACCGGCCCCCACCCCGCCGGCCTGGAGGTGGCGGACTTCGGGCTGGGCTGCTTCTGGGGCGCCGAGCGGACGTTCTGGCGGCTGCCCGGCGTCTGGACGACGCTGGTCGGCTACCAGGGCGGCCACACCCCGAACCCGACGTACGAGGAGGTGTGCAGCGGGCTGACCGGGCACACCGAGGCGGTCCGGGTGGTCTTCGACCCGGCGGTGATCTCCTACGAGCGGCTGCTGAAGACCTTCTGGGAGGCGCACGACCCGACCCAGGGAAACCGGCAGGGCAACGACGTGGGCACCCAGTACCGCTCCGCGGTCTACACCCACTCCCCGGCGCAGGCCGCCGCGGCGACCGCCACCCGGGACGCCTTCCAGCCGGCGCTGACCGCGCTCGGCCTCGGCCCGATCACCACCGAGATCGCCCCGGCCGGACCGTTCTACCCCGCCGAGCCCTACCACCAGCAGTACCTCTCGGAGGCGAAGAACCCGAACGGCTACTGCGGCCTCGGCGGCACCGGCGCCAGCTGCCCGATCGGCGTCACCAGGACGGCCTCCGGGGGCTGACCGGCACCGGGGCGGGGTCCCGGCTTCCGCCGGGACCCCGCGGGGGCGCAGACTGGAGGGACCAGGTGGGCGGCCGCGTCACCGCCCCTGGTGGCGGGGCCGCTCCTTGTCCCGAGGAGCACCTCATGGCCGGTCTCATCCGCAGGAACTTCGACACCGATCCCGAGGAGGTCCGCCCCTTCGAGGCGGACAAGGGCGAGCTGCGCCTGGTCAACCTGGACGGCGGGGCCGTCGGACGGGCGGTGTTCCAGCCCGGCTGGCAGTGGTCCCGGCACATCAAGCCGATCGCGGGGACGGACAGCTGCCGCTCCGCCCACGCCGGCTACGTCGTCTCCGGACGGATGAGGATCGTCATGGACGACGGCCAGGAGGACGAGTTCGGACCCGGCGACTTCATGATCTGCCCGCCCGGCCACGACGCCTGGGTGGTCGGCGACGAGCCGGCGGTCGTCCTGGACTGGCAGGGCTTCGGCGACTACGCCAGGCAGTCCTGAGCCCCCGGCCGGCGGTGGTCAGGCCCGCCGGACCTCGTGCATGAAGCAGCCGAACTCCACCGCCCGGACATGCACCACGGCCACCTCCGGGTCGGCGAGCAGCGCCGCCGCGCCCGCCTCCGCGGTGTCGGGCAGGACCCGCACCCCGCCGAGGATGCGCCCGTGCCGGTCGTAGGCGCGCAGCACCCGCTCGCCGTTGTGGAAGCCCTCGGGCCAGTCCCCGCCGGCCGTGCCCGCGCACGGGCCGTCGTGCACGAAGACCGGGCCGACCTCGTCGTAGGGGCCCGGCTCGGCGCCGGTCCCGGCGGCCCAGCGCCGCAGCGGCGCGTAGCCGACCAGGGCGATCCGCTCGCCGGCCCGGGCCCGGCGCAGGCAGCAGCGCAGCGGGGCGCCGCCGGTTCCGTCGACCGAGCGGACGGGCGGGCGGCCCGCGTCGTCGCGCACCAGCAGGGTCCGGTGGACGGCCGGGTCGATCGGCCGGACGGTGGGTGCGGCCCGGACGGCCGGCGCGGTGGGGTTCGTCGTCATGCCTCCACCCTCCCGGCCCGGCCGCCCGCGGTCCGGCGGTTTTGCGCCCTCGCGTTCGGCGGCCCGGCGGTGCCGCCGGCCGGGCGCGTCACGCCGGCCGGCGGTGCGGGGGTACGGGACAGGACGGAGCGGTGCCTCAGAGGGCGCTGCCGGCCTTCCAGTCGGCCCAGCCCATGTTCCAGCCGTTGAGGCCGTTGGACGGCGCGACGGTCTTGTCGCCGGAGTTCACGACCTCGACCACGTCGCCGATCATCGAGCTCTTGAAGAACCTGTAGCCGTCCGCACCGGTGTCCTGGCCGCCCTTGACGTCGCGCAGGCCGACGCAGCCGTGGCTGGTGTTCTGGCTGCCGAAGGTCGACGCCGGGGACCAGTAGTTGCCGTGGATGAACGTGCCGGAGGTGCTGAGCCGCTGGGCGTGCGGCACGTCCGGGATGTCGTACTCGCTGCCGAGGCCGACGGTCTGCGAGTTCATCCGGGTCTGCTGGTACTGCTCGGTGATCACCATCTTCCCGCCCCAGGTGCGGAACTCGGGCGAGCCGCCGGAGATCGCGTAGACGGCGGTGACCTGGCCGTCGGTGGTGACCGTGAGCTTCTTGGCGGCGAGGTCGGCGACGCTGGTCTGGGCCCGGCCGACGGTGAACCGGACGTCCTTGGACTGAGTGCCGTAGACGCCCTTGGCACCCTGGACGTCCTTGAGCCGGAGCTTGACGGTCACCTTGGTGCCCTTGGCCCAGTACTGCTGCGGGCGGAAGTCGAGCCGGGTGCTGGAGAACCAGTGCCCGACGATCTCGACGCCCGGCTCGGCGATCACGGTGATCGCCTCCTGGACGGCCTTGCGGTTGCTGACCGCCTTGCTGAAGTTGATCGAGACGGGCATGCCGACGCCGACGACGGAGCCGTCCTCGGGGGTGAAGTAGCCGACGAAGGTGTTGGCCGGGGTCGCCGTGGTGAAGACGGCGTTGGCGTCGGCCTCCAGCTTCTCCTTGTCGACGGCGGCCGCGGACACCGTGTACTTGGTACCGCTGGCCGGCGCGGCGGCGGAGGTCCAGACGGTGCGGTCGGCGGACAGTTCGCCGGCCAGCGCCTTGCCGGCGGCGTCGGCGACCTTGACCGTGGTGAGCGTGCCGCCGGCGACCGCGACCCGGACCGGCTCGCTGAAGCTGGCGGCGCCGGCGCCGTCGGCCGGGGTGACGGTGATCACGGCGACCGAGGTCCTGGGGGTGCTGGTGGCGCCGGGCGTCGGCTGTCCGGTGGCGCCGCCGGCCGTGGGGCTCGCGCCGCCGCTCGCGGTGCCGCCCGGGCCGCCCGTGGCACCGGTCCCGCCGCCGCCCGTGGGGCTCGCGCCGCCGGTGGCGGCGTCGGTGGCCTTGTCGTCGTTGCAGGCCGCCAGGAGGAGCACCGGAGCGCCGACCAGGCCCGCCAGTACGCCGCGCCGGCTCCAGTTGCTCCCGGCCGACCGGCCCCGACCTTCCCGTGCCGTCACGTCGCCCACTCCCTGCTGATCATCCGGGCATTACGGATACAGAAACGCAATCCGTGCGTTCACGGTTCCATCACCAATGGTTTGTGATCGTACGAGATGACGAATCTCGTCGCCAAATAAGGACAAAACGCCCGGTCCACCATCGGTGGACCGGGCGTTCACGAGCCGTGACGGGCGGGCGGGCCCTACTCGGCGGACTCCTCCACCGCGTACTCGTCCCACTCGTCGCTCTCGGGGTCGAAGTCGGTCTTCGCCGACTCCCAGGTCGCCGAGGCGAGCTCGACGCCCGGGACGTCGCCGAGCAGCGCCACCGGGTCGATGAAGTGGGCGAGCGAACCCGACGGGTCCACCTCGATGGCCTCGGCGGACTGTGCGCGCTCCTCGTCGTCGAGGTACTCGTCCCCGGCCACCTGCTCCAGGGCCGCCGCCTTGAGGGCGCCCTCGTCGGTGATCTCGGCGATGAGCTCGATGCTGAGCCGGACGTAGCGCGGGCTGTCCTGGCCGGTCGTGTCAGTGCTGGTCATGGCAGCGAGGTTACGGGATCGCGGCCGCACCGGAGGACCGGACGAACGGGAGGGGCCGGCCCCGGGAGGGACCGGCCCCGCCGTCTCCGTCGCTCCCCCACCCGGGAACCGCGGAGACGCGCCAAGCGGCGCGATCGCCCGGGGAACCGCCGCACCCTGTCAGCCGGCCGGAGCCGGACAGGGGCGGGACGACGGCGCCTCCACGGGCGGGGACACCGGGCCGGGTCAGGACCGGCCCTCGTGCCCGAGACGGGCCGTGCCGCCGGGGAGCCGCTCCCGGTCGTTCGGCGCCGTCTCGCTCGGCGTCTTGCCGTGAGCACAACGATGCCGCAGCGTTGTTAACCCCGTGCTGCACGGAGATGACGCCGGTGTACCAGTTCGCCCGGAAACGGAAGTTCCGCTCCGGGAACGGCGGTTCGCCCGGGGAACGGCGGTCCGCCCCGCGGCGGGCACCGCCGGGACCGGCCGCCGGGTCGGGGTCGGCGGCCGGGCGGGCGTCAGTGCCCGGCGCGGCTGCCGGTCAGGAAGCCCAGCAGGTCCTGGCGGGTGACGATGCCCTGGGGCTTGCCCTCCACCAGCACCACCGCGGCGTCGGCCTTCTCCAGCACCGTCATCAGGTTGGTGACGGTCTCGCCCGAGCCGACCACCGGCAGCGGCTTGGACATCACCTTGTCCAGCGTGTCGGTCAGCTGGATCTCGCCCGCGAAGACGCCCTCCAGCAGCAGCTTCTCCACCACCGAGCCGATCACCTCGCCGGCCATGATGTCCGGGTGGCCGGCGCCCGGCGAGACCACCGGCATCTGCGAGACGCCGTACTCGCGCAGCACCCGGACCGCCTCGGAGACCGTCTCGTTGGGGTGCATGTGGACGAACTGCGGGATGCCCTCGTGCTCGATGGCGTCCTTGCGGGCCAGCACCTCGCCGATGTGGGCCTCGTCGGTGGCGGACGGCAGGAAGCCGTAGTCGGCCATCCAGTCGTCGTTGAAGATCTTCGACAGGTAGCCGCGGCCGCCGTCCGGCAGCAGCACCACGACGACGTCGTCCGGACCGAGCCCGCGCGCCACCTCCAGCGCGGCGACGACCGCCATGCCGCAGGAACCGCCGACCAGCAGGCCCTCCTCCTTGGCCAGGCGGCGGGTCATCTGGAAGGAGTCCTTGTCGGAGACGGCGACGATGCCGTCCGCGACGGAGCGGTCGTAGGCGGTCGGCCAGAAGTCCTCACCGACGCCCTCGACCAGGTACGGCCGGCCGGTGCCGCCCGAGTAGACCGAGCCCTCCGGGTCGGCGCCGATCACCTTGACCGTGCCGCCGGAGACCTCCTTGAGGTAGTTGCCGGTGCCGGAGATGGTGCCGCCGGTGCCGACGCCCGCGACGAAGTGGGTGATCCGCCCCTCGGTCTGGTCCCAGAGCTCCGGACCGGTGGAGTGGTAGTGCGAGGCCGGGTTGTCCGGGTTGGAGTACTGGTCCGGCTTCCAGGCGTTCGGGGTCTCCCGGACCAGGCGGTCGGACACGTTGTAGTACGAGTCCGGGTGCTCGGGGGCGACCGCGGTCGGACAGACGACCACCTCGGCGCCGTACGCCCGCAGGGTGTTGATCTTGTCGGTCGAGACCTTGTCCGGACAGACGAAGATGCACTTGTAGCCCTTCTGCTGGGCCACGATCGCCAGGCCGACACCGGTGTTGCCGGAGGTCGGCTCGACGATGGTGCCGCCGGGCTTCAGTGCACCGGAGGCCTCGGCGGCCTCGATCATGCGCATCGCGATGCGGTCCTTCACCGAGCCGCCCGGGTTGAAGTACTCGACCTTGGCGAGCACGGTGGCGCTGATCCCCTCGGTGACCTTGTTCAGCTTGACCAGCGGCGTGTTGCCGACCAGGTCGATGATCGAGTTGTGGTACCGCACGGGGGGTCCTCCCGGTCTGTGGGCATGCGACTGATTTCGGTACTGCAAAGCCTAGGCCGTACCACGTGCCCCGGAAGGCCCGTGCGACCCACGAACGGCCCACCCCCGTCGTAGGCCGCCGCCAACGCGGGTACTAGGGGTGTACACGCATCGGCAACGGCCCCCGCCCGGGTGGCACGAGGACGCGAAGGGGGCACCGGATGCCAGGGGCACAGGAGTCGCGGGCCCGGGTGGCCCGCCGGATCGCCACCGCGGCGGCGTACGGCGGCGGCGGGCTCGGCGTGCTGGGCGTGGGCCTGGTGGGCCTGCTGCTGACCGAGAGCAAACTGGCCGTCCAGGCCATCGGCGTCCTGGACGGCGACCCCCCGAAGGCCGACGGCGTCTACGGCGAGGCCTTCGCCGACACCGCCGCCGCGCCGCAGCCGCCGCTGGTGCTGGCCTTCCTCGGCGACTCCACCGCGGCCGGCCTGGGTGTGCTGCGGGCCCGCGAGACCCCGGGCGCGCTGCTCGCCGCCGGGCTCGCCTCGGTCGCCGAGCGTCCGGTCCGGCTGGTCAACGTGGCGTTCTCCGGCGGGCGCTCCGCCGACCTCGCCGGCCAGTTGCAGCAGGCCCTGCCGCACCGCCCCGACATCGCCGTGATCATGGTCGGCGCCAACGACGTGACCAGGCACAGCCCGGCCGACCTCGCGGTGCGCCAGCTCGGCGGGACGGTCGCCGCGCTGCGGGCCGGCGGCTGCGAGGTGGTGGTCGGCACCTGCCCCGACCTCGGCACCATCAAGCCGGTCCGCCCGCCGCTGCGCTGGGTGGCCCGCCGGCTGAGCCGGCAGCTGGCCGCCGCGCAGACCATCGCGGTGGTCGAGGCCGGCGGGCGGACGGTCTCGCTCGGCTCGCTGCTCGGGCCGGAGTTCGCGGCCCGCCCGGAGATGTTCGCCGCCGACCGCTACCACCCGTCGGCGCAGGGCTACGCGACGGCCGCGATGGCCGTGCTGCCCTCGGTCTGCGCCGCCCTGGGCCTCTGGCCGGAGGAGGAGCGGGCGGACGGCGCCGTCCCCGGCCGGACGGTGCTGCCGGTGGCGGTGGCCGCCGCGGCCGCGGCCGGACGCTCCGGCACCGAGGTGGCCGCGATCCGCGGCGAGGCCGGCGCGGCCGGGCGCTGGGCGCTGCTGCGCCACCGCCTGCGGGTCGGCCTGCCGGGTCCCTGGGCATCCGAGGGACCTCGCGAACCGGCCGGTCCGGGGCCCGCGAACACGTCGGCCAGCTCACACGCCGGGGCGGGTGACGACGGACCTACCAGACGGTAACTTTCCTCCCGGACGCCCGTCCGCCGCCACCCCGCGAGGAGCCCGCCATGCCCGAAGCCGTCATCGTCAGCGCCGTCCGTTCGCCGATCGGCCGGGCCTTCAAGGGTTCCCTCAAGGACGTCCGCCCCGACGACCTGACCGCGCACGTCGTCCGGGCGGCGCTGGACAGGGTGCCGCAGATCGACCCCCGGCAGATCGACGACCTGATGCTCGGCTGCGGCCTGCCCGGCGGCGAGCAGGGTCACAACCTGGCCCGCGTGGTGGCGGTGCAGATGGGCATGGACTACCTGCCCGGCACCACCGTCACCCGGTACTGCTCCTCCTCGCTGCAGACCACGCGGATGGCGCTGCACGCGATCAGGGCCGGCGAGGGCGACATCTTCGTCTCGGCCGGCGTCGAGACCGTCTCGCGCAGCGTCCACGGCACCTCCGACGGCATGCCGGGCACCATGAACCCGCTGTTCGACGAGGCGCGGGCGCGGACCGCGAAGCGCGCCGAGGAGGGCGGCGGCGAGTGGCACGACCCGCGCGGGGACGGGCTGCTGCCGGACGCCTACATCGCGATGGGCCAGACCGCCGAGAACCTGGCAGCGCTCAAGGGCGTCACCCGCGCCGAGCAGGACGAGTTCGGCGTGCGCTCGCAGAACCTCGCCGAGGCGGCCCTCGAAGCAGGATTCTGGGAGCGCGAGATCACCCCGGTCACGCTGCCGGACGGCACCGTGGTCGGCAAGGACGACGGCCCCCGCGCGGGCGTCACGCTGGAGGGCGTCTCCGGCCTGAAGCCGGTGTTCCGCCCGGACGGCACGGTCACCGCGGGTAACTGCTGCCCGCTGAACGACGGCGCCGCCGCACTGGTCGTGATGTCCGACACCAAGGCCCGCGAGCTGGGCATCACCCCGCTCGCCCGGGTGGTCTCGACCGGTGTCAGCGCGCTCTCGCCCGAGATCATGGGCTACGGCCCGGTCGAGGCCTCCAGGCAGGCGCTGCGGCGGGCCGGGCTGACCATCGGCGACATCGACCTGGTCGAGATCAACGAGGCGTTCGCCGCCCAGGTGATCCCGTCCTACCGGGACCTCGGCGTCGACCTGGACAGGCTGAACGTCAACGGCGGCGCCATCGCGGTCGGCCACCCGTTCGGCATGACCGGCGCCCGGATCACCACCACCCTGATCAACTCCCTGCAGTGGCACGACAAGCAGTTCGGCCTGGAGACGATGTGCGTCGGTGGCGGCCAGGGCATGGCGATGGTCCTCGAACGACTCGCCTGAGGCGACCCGCGTCAACCCGGAAGGGTCTGGACCACCCGTTTGGAGTGACGCAGCGTAATTGAGGGCCGGATCACATCGAGAGGTCGATCCGGCCCTCTTTCCTTTCGGTTCCGGTCCGGAAATCGACAGTGCGGAGCGGATCAACTCCGCAGCGTAGAGCGGTACTACCTAACAATTTGGGGACAAGAGCGAAAGTCACGGACAAAGTAGACATTCGCCACTGCGGTAACAGCGCCGGATGCGGCACTGTGGAGACGTAACCCCGTTCCGCTCCTCGCAAGGAGTACGTTCCGTGAGCGCCGTCTACACCATCCTGCTGCTGATCCTGATCTCCGTGTCGACCGCCGTGCTGCTCCACCTCCGGGCCATCTCCCGCCGGTTGGACGCGCGGGCCGCCGTCGCGCCGGCCGTCGACGAGGCCGCGATACGCCGGGCCGTCACCGAGGCGCTGGCCGCCGACCGCGAGCGCGAGATCACCGAGGCCCGGGCGTTCTGGGCCGAGCAGGAGGCCCGCGCGGCCGAGGACGCACCGCTGTTCGACTCCCCGTTCGCCGGTGTGCTCAACACCACCGACGAGTGGCCGCTGTTCTTCCCCCGGCCCACCGGGCCGACCGAGGCCGCCGACAACGCCGGCACCATGGACCCGGAGTTCGGCGAGGCGCTGCGCTCCGCCCTGGAGGACCTCATCAACGAGGGCGGCACCCGCCCGGCCGGCCCGGACGGCGAGGGCGGCACCCCGCTGCGCCCCGGCCACCCGGCCGGCGCCCCGGCCGAGGGCGGCACCGGCGACGCCCGCGCCCGCCGCGAGGCCGACCTGCTGGCCACCGGCCTGGAGGCCGGCCTGCTGGACGCCGAGCCGGCCGTCGAGAGCGCCCCGGTCGCCGCGCCCGACCCGCGCCGCCACCCCTCGCACCCCGACTTCGTGCCCAGCCAGATGCCCTCCCGGGAGTGGACCGACACCCGGCTGACCGCGCTCGCCGAGGAGGGCACCGCCCTGGTCGACGTCCGCCCCGGCCCGCTCGGCACCCTGGACGTCTACGCCTTCGCCGACGGCACCACGCTCTGCGTGGCCCCGGGCGACCGCGAGGCCGCCTACCGGCTGATCGACGCCGTCCGGGCCGGCGAGAACGTCCGGCTGCTCGGCGGCTCCCGGTTCTCCGGCTCCTACTCGCTGACCTTCTCCACCGACGACGACACCGTCTACGTGCTCGCCGACCGCGTGGTGGCCAGCATCTGACCCGAACACCAGGGGGCCGGCCGGATCAGGGGGTTACCGATCCGGCCGGCCCCCGGCGCACGCACCCCCGCCGGCCTCCCGGGGCCCGCGTCCCCGCCCGGGCCCGCAACGGCCCGGGCGGCCCGCGCTCACAGGACGGCGGCCGTCCGCGCGACCCGCCCCAGCGCCTCGGCCCGCACCGCCGCCGTGTCCTCCCCCGGCCGCGCGGCCAGCGCCGTCACCAGGTCGTGGCCGACCACCGCGAGCTGGTCGCCCACCGCGAACGGTCCGGCGTCCGGCAGCTCCCGCGGCGGCGCGCCGTTCCCCGTCCCCGTCGTCCCCGCCCCCGTCGCCTCCGGGCCCGTCTCCGCCCGCTGCGCCTCGGTGGCCAGCCAGCGCGCCAGCGCCAGCCCGGCCGCCGCCCGCGAGGGGTGCCCGGGAACGGCACCGAGCAACCGGCTCTGCGGCATCGCGCGGAACCGGTCCGCCAGCGCGTCGACGGCTTCGGCCAGGGTCATCCCCACGGGGCTCTCGGACATGCCGCGAGCATACGGGCCGCCCGCCCGGCCCGGAAAAGCCGCCGGGCCCCGGAGCGGTGGCTCCGGGGCCCGGCGGCAGTGACGGTGCGGCGCGGGATCAGTCGTCGCCGCGCAGGATCGCGATCAGCCGCAGCATCTCGACGTAGATCCAGACCAGCGAGAGGGTGAGCCCGAAGGCCGCCCGCCAGGACTCCTTCTGCGGGGCACCGTGCGCGATCGCCTCCTCGATGGCCGCGAAGTCCAGCGAGAGGAAGAACGCGCCGAGGCCGATGCCGACCAGGCCGACCACGATGCCCAGCGGGCCGGAGCGCAGCCCCATGTCGGCGCCGAAGACCATCGAGGCGACCATGTTCACCAGCATCAGCAGCACGAAGCCCATGGCGATCGCGATGCCGATGCGGGTGTAGCGCGGGGTGACCCGGATCCGTCCGGTCTTGTACGCGATCAGCATCGCCGCGAAGACCGCCGCGGTGCCCAGCACCGCCTGGATCGCGATCCCCGGCAGCGCCGCGTTGAGCACCTTGGTGATCGCGCCGAGCGCGAAGCCCTCCAGGGCCGCGTAGAGCAGGATCAGCGGCGGGCTGACACTGCGCTTGAACGAGACCACCATGCCGACCACGAAGGCGATCAGCGAGGCGCCGATGGCCAGGCCGAAGTTGCGGTCGGGCAGCGCGAACCAGGCGAGACCGCCGGCCGCGACCAGGGTGAGCAGGGTCATCGCGGTGCGCGCGACGACGTCGTCGAGCGTCATCCGGCCCGTCGCCAGCGGACCGGCGGACGGCGCGTTGTACATCTCGACGAGCTGCTCGTCGGTCAGCGGCGCACCGCCCTGCGGCTGCTGGGCGTAGGGGCTGTTGGCGTACGGGTTGTTGCCGTACGGGCTGTTGCCGTAGGGGTTGGTGCCGGACGGGCCCCCGGCCGGCGGGGTCTGGGTGGTCCCGAAACCCGCGTAGCCGGAATCGCGGGTGAAGGACCCCTCCCGCGAGAAGACCGGGTTGCTGCTTCTCATTGCTCATTCCCTTCGTGGCGGCACTGCACCGCCCGAACCACCAGGGTAATGGCTTGGCAAAAAAATGGGCATCCGCCGCGAGAAGGATTCGGCCGCTGACCTCCGGCGGGGACGCCTGAGGGCGTCCCCGCGAGCAAGTACGTGCCCAGAGCCGGACTCGAACCGGCACGGCCTTTCGGCCAAGCAGTTTTAAGCTGCCCGTGTCTGCGTTCCACCATCTGGGCGTCCTGCGGACCCGGCTCCGCCGACGGAGCGGAGAGCGGTGCTCCGCCGCCCGCGCGGGCCAACCCTGAGCCTAGTCTCCCGGCCTCCTCTTTCGCATGTTCCGAGGCGGGGAAGTTGTCATGTTTCCTTGCCATCTGACGAACTGTCCGTGATTTGGCCACCGGACCCGCCCGATCCGGCCACCGCCGTTCCGCTCAGGGTCCGTGTCATACCGCAGGAGGAGGGCGCCACCTGGGCGTACACCCAGCGGTGGTCAGGCCAACCGTCCGGCGGAGCGACGAGAAACCATGATCGTCCGGCGGACCATGGGAGTACCGCCGGAAGCCCCTGGAAGGGCCCGGCCGGTCAGGACCTTCGCGCACCTTCCCGGCGCCGCGCCACCCGGCGCCGCCGGCCCCACACCCGAGGAGCACCCCCGTGACCACGCCGACCGCAACCGCCGTCCGTACCGGCCGGGCGGCCGCCCGCGCCACCGGCCTGAACAAGGTCTACGGGGAGGGGGAGACCCGCGTCGTCGCCCTCGACAACGTCAGCGTCACCTTCCCCCAGGGCGAGTTCACCGCCATCATGGGCCCCTCCGGCTCCGGCAAGTCCACCCTCATGCACTGCATGGCGGGCCTCGACACCGTCACCTCCGGCTCCTCCACCATCGGCGACACCGAACTCGTCGGCCTCAAGGACAAGCAGCTCACCCAGCTGCGCCGGGACCACATCGGCTTCATCTTCCAGGCCTTCAACCTGCTGCCCACCCTCACCGCCCTGGAGAACATCACCCTCCCGATGGACATCGCCGGCCGCCGGGCCGACAAGCCCTGGCTCGACCGCGTCGTCGAGACCGTCGGCCTCTCCGGCCGCCTCTCCCACCGCCCCAGCCAGCTCTCCGGCGGCCAGCAGCAGCGCGTCGCCTGCGCCCGCGCCCTCGCCGGCAAGCCCGACATCGTCTTCGCCGACGAACCGACCGGAAACCTCGACTCCCGTTCCGGCGCCGAGATCCTCTCCTTCCTGCGCAACTCCGTGCGCGAACTCGGCCAGACCGTCGTCATGGTCACCCACGACCCCGTCGCCGCCTCCTACGCCGACCGCGTCGTCTTCCTCGCCGACGGCCGGATCGTCGACGAACTGACCGGTCCGACCGCCGACGCCGTCCTGGACCGCATGCGCCGCTTCGACGCCAAGGGCCGCACCAGCTGACGCACCCCGTCCGCCGCCCGTCCCTTCGCAGACCACAGGACCCCAGGACACCCCATGTATCGCACCGCACTGCGCAACGTGCTGGCCCACAAGGGCCGACTGCTGATGACGGCGCTGGCCGTCATGCTGGGCACCGCCTTCGTGGCGGGCACCATGGTCTTCTCCGACACCTTCGGCAAGGCCATGCGGGAGAACAACTCCAAGAGCTACTCCGACGTCTCGGTGCAGATCGTCGACCGCGCCGCCGGTGCCACCGCCACCGCGCAGGAGAAGAGCGAGAAGAACCCGGTCACCCTGACCGACGCCACCGTCCAGCAGCTCGTCGCGCTGCCCGGCACGGCGAGCGCCCGCGGTGTGGTCGGGGGCTTCACCGGCGTCGCCGACCGGAGCGGCAACCTGATCGGCCAGCCCTGGACCGCCAAGGGCGCCAACTTCGCGCCCGGCGCGGACGGCAGGGACGCCCGCTACCCGATGGCCGAGGGCCAGGGCCCGAAGACCGGCAAGGAGATCGCCCTCGACCGCAGGACCGCCGACAAGGGCGGCTACAAGGTCGGCGACACCGTCCGGGTCGGCTCCAACGGCCCGGTCCTGGAGGCGAGGCTCAGCGGCATCTTCACCACCGACGACCCGGTGGTGAACAGCGGCGGCACCCTCACCCTGTTCGACCGCGGAACCGCCCAGCAGCTGCTGCTGGAGCCCGGCCGCTACAGCAGCATCGTGCTCACCGCCAAGCCCGGCACCACCCAGGACGCCCTGCTCGCCGAGGTGAACCAGAAGCTCCGCCCGGAGCAGCAGATCGACGTCCGCACCGGCGCCGAGCTGAAGGCGGAGGACGAGCGGCTGATCACCAGGAGCAGCGAGAGCATCCGCACCATGCTGCTCGCGTTCGCCGCGATCTCGCTCTTCGTCGGCATCTTCATCATCGCCAACACCTTCACCATGCTGGTCGCCCAGCGCACCAAGGAGCTCGCCCTGCTCCGCGCGATCGGCGCGAGCCGCAAGCAGGTGACCCGCTCGGTGCTGGTCGAGGCCTTCGCCATCGGCACCCTCTCCGCCGCGGCGGGCCTGGTGGCCGGTCTCGGCGTCGGCGCCGGGATGCAGTCCCTGATCGCCTCGCTGGACGACGGCATGCCGACCGGCTCGCTGGTGATCAAGCCGCTGACGGTGGCGGTCACCCTGGTCGTCGGCATCCTGGTCACGGTGCTCTCCGCACTGCTGCCGGCCGTCCGCGCCGCGCGGATCGCCCCGGTCGCCGCGATGAGCAGCGGTGACCAGCCCACCAGCCAGAAGTCGCTGCGGATCCGCAACGCCATCGGCTCGCTGGTCGCCGCGGCGGGCATCGCCCTGGTCGCCTTCGGCGCCTCGAAGGGCAACTCCGACGGCCGGATGCCGGTCGCCCTCGGCGCCCTGCTCGCCGTCCTGGGCGTCTTCGTCCTGCTCCCGCTGCTCTCCCGCCCGGTGATCGCCCTGGTCGGCCCGGTCCTCGGCAGGCTGTTCGGCACGCCCGGCAAGCTGGCGCGGCAGAACGCGGTGCGCAACCCGCGCCGGACCGCCGCCACCGCCGCGGCGCTCACCATCGGCCTGACCCTGGTCAGCGGTCTCACCGTGATCGGCGCCTCGGTCGCCGACACCCTCGACCGGACCGTCACCAGCTCGATGAAGGCCGACTACATGGTCTCCGCCGCCAACGGCATGAGCCTCTCCGACAAGGTCCCGGCCGAGATCGCCAAGGCCCCCGGGGTGGCCGCCTCCTCGCCGCTCACCACCGTCTACTGGGAGCTCAACGGCAAGGAGAAGTCGATCACCGGCCTGAACGGCGACAGCATCGAGAAGCTGGTCTCGGTGACGATGAAGAGCGGCTCGATGGCCTCCGCCGGCCAGGGCAGGCTGCTGGTCGACGAGGACCTCGCGACGAAGCTGGGCGTCACCACCGGGTCGACCGTCAACGTCACCTTCGGGGACGACTCCAAGGGCGCCCTGACCGTCGGCGGCGTCTACGAGAAGGGCGGCCTGCTCGGCGGGGCGCTGCTGGCCAACAGCGAGATCGTCAAGCACGAGCCGCAGCCGTACCTGAACAACGTCCTGGTCAAGGGCACCGCCGGGGAGACCGACGGGCTGAAGAAGGCGCTCAAGGACGCCACCGGCGCCAACCCGGTGATCGAGGTCAAGTCGCGCCAGGACGTCCGGGACGACTTCAGCCAGACCATCACCTTCGCGCTGAACCTGATGTACGGCCTGCTGGCGATGTCGGTGATCGTCGCGATCCTCGGGGTGATCAACACCCTGGCGATGTCGGTCTTCGAGCGCAAGCGCGAGATCGGCATGCTGCGGGCGATCGGCCTGGACCGCGGCGGCATCAAGCGGATGGTCCGTCTGGAGTCCGTGGTGATCTCGGTCTTCGGCGCCGGCATCGGTGTCCTGCTCGGCAGCTTCATGGCCTGGGCCATCAACGGCACCCTGAAGGCCAGCCTGCAGGGCATGACCACGGTGATCCCCTACGGCGAGCTGCTGCTCTTCCTGGCGCTGGCCGGCCTGGTCGGCCTGGTGGCCGCCTTCTGGCCCGCCCGACGGGCCTCCAAGCTGGACATCCTGGCCAGCATCAAGACCGACTGAGCCGGGTCGGACCACCCGGTCCGACGCACGCGAAGGCCCCTGCCGGAGGGTTTCGGCAGGGGCCTTCGCGTCACTTCTGTACTCCGCCCGACTTCGCACGGCCGGCTGAGCACCACGGAGGTCGTGGTCCGGCAGCGCTGCCGGGCGGAGGGCCTCCGACTCATACCCCGGTGCTCCCACACCGGGGTCCGCAGTCGACTACTTGCTGGCGAGCTCCTTGTCGGCGGCCGGCTTCGCGGCCTCGACGGCGGGCTTGGTGGGGGCCGTGACCTCCTGGATCGGCAGGTACGGCTGCTCCATCTGCGACAGGCCGACCATCTCGCGCTTCAGGAAGACCGCGAGGGTCCAGTCGGTGAAGACGCGGACCTTGCGGTTGAAGGTCGGGACCATGGCGCCGTGGTACAGGCGGTGGAACCACCAGGCGGGGCGGCCCTTCAGCTTGTACTTGCCGAAGAGGATCGCCACGCCCTTGTGCAGGCCGAGACCGGCGACCGCACCCAGGTTCTTGTGCTTGTACTCCTGCTGCGGGAAGCCCCGCATGCCGGAGATCACGTTGTCGCCGAGGACGGCGGCCTGACGGACGGCGTGCTGCGCGTTCGGCGGGCACCAGGCGCCCTCGCCGGCGGCGAGGTCCGGCACCTGGGCGTTGTCGCCGGCGGCCCAGACGTAGTCGAAGCCCTGGACCTGGAGGGTCGGCGCGGTGTCGACGTGGCCGCGCGGGCCCAGCGGCAGGCCGAAACGGGCCAGCACCGGGTTCGGCTTCACGCCGGCCGTCCACACGATGGTGGAGGCGTCCATCTCCATGCCGTTCTTCAGCACGACGTGGCCGTCGACGCAGGAGTCCATCGAGGTCTCGATGTAGACCTCGATCTTGCGCTCTTCGAGCTTCTCCTTGGTCCACAGACCGAGGTCCGGGCCCATCTCCGGGAGGATCCGGTTGGCGGCCTCGACCACCACGAAGCGCATGTCCTCGCGGCTGACGGTCTTGTAGATCTTGGCGGCGTCGCGCGCCATGTCCTCGACCTCGGCGATCGTCTCGACGCCGGCGAAGCCGCCGCCGATGATGACGAAGGTCAGCGCCTTGCGGCGGACCGCCTCGTCCGTGGTGGACTCGGCCTTGTCCAGCTGCGCCATGACGTGGTTGCGGAGGGCGATGGCCTCCTCAACGGTCTTCATGCCGATGCCGTGCTCGGCCAGACCCGGGATCGGGAAGGTCCGGGAGACCGAACCGGTGGCGACGACCAGGTAGTCGAAGGGCAGCTCGTACGAGTCGCCCGCCGAGGGCTGGATGGTCGCGATCTTGCGCTCGTGGTCCACACCGGTGACCGCACCGGTGAGCACCTCCGCGTTCTTCAGCGCGGTGCGCAGGGGCGCGACGAGGTTGCGGGGCGCGACGTTGCCGCCGGCCGCCTCGGGGAGGAAGGGCAGGTACGTCATGTACGACCGCGGGTCCACGACCGTGACGGTCGCTTCGCCGTAGCGCATCTTCTTGAGGATGCGCATCGCGGCATACAGGCCGACGTAACCACCGCCGACAATGAGGATGCGAGGACGCTCCGTGGTGCTCATATCCGAAAGTATCCAGCACCGTCCGGAGCAGCCTTCGTGAGCCCGCTCACAAGCTTCTGGACCCCCTGTGCTACACTACGCGCCCCCTTTTCGGCCCCCCACCGGCTCCCCCGGGGCCGCCCCGGCCCCGCGACGGACCCGTCCGCGGAGACGGCCCCGCTGAGCAGCAACGATCCATGGCCGGGCCCGGTTCCCGCATGGAATTTCGATTTTCAAACCTCGGGCGGGGCGGAACCTGCGATCCAGTGGCCATCACGCCCAGCGAGCCTTCGGTCCCACATATCGGACGGAGCGGTCCGCCGGGCACGGCGAAAGGCTGGATCGTCATGTGAAGAAATTCACGAACCTTTCCGCGGGGCCCCGGCGCGTCCCGGCCCCGGAGCCCCGGAGGG
>NZ_JBHJRC010000120.1:0-22195 GCF_042261735.1 Kitasatospora sp. NPDC056327
GGGTCCCGGGATGCCCCCCGGGACGGCCGCACCGCCCCGGCGGCGCACCTCCGCCGGGGCCGTTCGCCAGGACAGCCGAGCACACCCGCGAGCGTCCCGCCGCGAAACCTGCGGGCCCCGGAAAAGGGCCCGCATAGGGGGACGGTCAGGGGGGTCGGATCCGGACGGAGCCAGCAGACTCGTCGCATCGTCCGCGGCCGGGGCCGTCAGTGCCTCCCCCGCGGAACGGGCGGGCACGACGCCGCCCACCGCTTCCCCGCCTCGCGCAGGATCGAGAAAGAACCCATGTACACCAGACGACGTTTCCTCCGTCTCCCGGTCGCCCTGACCGCCGCCACCGTCCTCGGCGCCACCGCCCTCACCGGCTGCTCCGACTCCTCCGCCCCGCCCTCCGCGAAGAGCGGCAGCGGCGGCACCCTGCGCTACGGCGCCGCCGTCGAGCCCGACAGCTGGGACCCGCACGCCGCGTCCACCGCCGTCACCGGACGGCTGCTGCGGCCGGTCCTGGAGTCGCTGGTCGCGATCGCGCCGGACGGGGCGGTCAAGCCGTGGCTGGCCGAGTCGTGGACCGTCTCGCCCGACGGCCTCACCTACACCTTCACCCTGCGCACCGGCGTCACCTTCAGCGACGGCACGCCCTTCGACGCGGCGGCGGTGAAGGCCAACTTCGACCACGTCACGGCGGCGAAGACGGCGTCCAAGCGGGCGGCCGGCCTGCTCGGCCCCTACAAGGACACCGAGGTGGTCGACCCGCGCACGGTGGCCGTGCACCTGACGGCCCCTCACGCGTCGTTCCTCAACGCCGCGGGCAGCACCTTCCTCGGCTTCCACTCCCCGGCCTCGCTGCGCGACCACGCGGGCGACCTCTCCTCCGGCGGCGCGTTCGTGGTCGGCACCGGGCCGTTCACCTTCGAGTCGGTGACGCCGGGCCAGCAGGCGGTGTTCAAGCGCCGTCCGGACTACAACTGGGCCCCGCCCACCGCCGCCCACCAGGGGCAGGCGAAGCTGGAGAGCATCGTCGTCCTGCTGCTGAAGGAGGACGCCTCCCGGGTCGGCGCGCTGACGTCCGGTCAGGTCGACGCCGCCGAGCTGATCCCGGCCAACCGGCTGGCGGGCCTGCGCGGCCAGAACGGCGTCCAGGTGGTCCGCAAGGCCGTCCCGGGCGTGCCCTACACCTACTACCTGAACACCGCCCGCGCGCCGTTCGACGACCCGCGCGCCCGGCAGGCCGTCCGGCACGCCATCGACTTCGCGGGCATCGTCAAGGGCATCTTCCAGGGCGAGTACGAGCAGGCCTGGGGGCCGCTCGCACCCTCCACGCCCGGCGCCGAGCCGTCGTTCGCCAAGCCGGCCTGGGAGTTCAGCAAGGAGAAGGCGGAGCGGCTGCTGGACGAGGCCGGCTGGACCGGCCGGGACTCCGAGGGCTACCGGACCAAGGACGGCAAGCGCTTCACCGCCGAGCAGCCGTACGTGCAGACCTTCGTCTCCGCCCAGAACCACACCTTCGACGTCGGCGTCCAGGACGCGCTGAAGCAGGTCGGCATCGAGCTGAAGCTGGTGCCGCTGGACTCGGCCGGCTCCATCGGGCGCACCGGCAAGGGCGAGTACGACGTGTTCGCGTTCGCCTGGCAGGGCTCCGACCCGAGCCTGCTGGGGAGCCTCTACCACTCCAAGTCCCAGTTCGGGGGCGGCGGGGCGAACGGCAGCCGGGTCAAGGACGCCGAGATCGACGGCTGGCTCGACCAGGCGGAGGCGACCGTGGACGCCGCGCAGCGCTTCGAGCTGTACCGCAAGGTGCAGCGGAAGATCGTCGAGCAGGCGTACTCCTTCCCGGCCTACATCGCCACCATGGACGTCGCCCGGCACGGCAAGGTGAACGGGCTGGCCCTGGACGTCGACGCCAACACCGACTTCTACGGCATCGGGGTGGCCTGAGGTGTCGGACCGCGCCCGGCAGATGCCGCGACGGCACGTGCCGCCCTGGGCCAGGTTCGTCGCCCGGCGGCTCGCGGCGGGGCTGGTGGTGGTGTGGGGAACGCTCACGGTGACGTTCTTCGCCCTCCACCTCGCCCCCGGCGACATCGTGGACGGACTGATCGGGCCGGGCGCCACCGCCACCCCGGCGCTGCGCGAGCAGGTGATCGCCGAGAACGGCCTCGACGATCCCCTGCTCGTCCAGTACGGCCGCCAGCTCGCCCAGTTGGCGAGCGGCGGCCTCGGCTGGTCCTACCAGCTCAACGAGCCGATCGAGCGGCTGCTCGGCAGCCAGCTCGGGCCGACCGTCGAGCTGGCGGTGTCCGCGCTGGTCACCGCGCTGGTGCTGGCGGTGCTCGCGGCCACCCTGACGGCCGGCCGGGGCCGGGCGGTGCGCGGCGCGGCCGGCGTGGCCGAGCTGCTGATGGTGTCGATGCCCTCGTTCTGGCTGGGCATCATCCTGCTGACCGTGTTCTCCTACCGGCTGCACGCGCTGCCCTCGATCGGGGCGGACGGGCCGGCCGCGCTGGTGCTGCCGACGCTGGCCCTGGCGCTGCCGCTGGCCGGGGTGCTCGCCCAGGTGATCCGCCAGGAGCTGGAGAGCGCCGACGGCCGCCCGTTCGTGCTGACCGCGCGTTCCCGCGGGCTGGGCGCGACGGCGGTGCTGCTGCGGCACACCCTGCGGCACGCGCTGCTGCCGCTGACCACGCTGGCCGGCTTCGTGCTGGGCAGCCTGTTCGGCGGCGCGGTACTGGTGGAGAACATCTTCACCCGGCCCGGTCTGGGCCGGGTGCTGGCCAACGCGGTCGGCTCGCGCGACCTGCCGGTGGTGAGCGCCCTGGTGGTCATCTCCAGCGCGGCGTTCGTGGTCATCAACACGCTGGTGGACGTGCTCCACCCGCTGATCGACCCCCGGCTGCGCGAGGGGGGTGCGGCATGAGCACGGTGACCGCGCTGCTCGACCGTCCGGCCGCGTCCGCCGCCCGCCGGGGCGGGCTGCTGCGCTCGCCGGCCCGGCTGGCGCCGCTCGTCCTGCTGGCCGCGGTGGTCCTGGTACTGGCCTACCCCGGGCTGTTCGCCACCCACGCGCCCGAGGCGACGGACGTCGCCTCGGCGCTGCGCCCGCCCGGTGCCGGCCACTGGCTGGGCACCGACCAGCTCGGCCGGGACGTCTGGTCGCGGCTGGTGCACGGCACCCGGCTGTCGCTGCTGATCGCGGTCGGCGCGACGCTGATCGGCGTGGGCGGCGGCGCCCTGCTCGGCCTGGTCGCCGGGTGCGGCGGGCAGCGCGTCGACTTCGCCCTGATGCGGGTGGTGGACGTGCTGCTGGGCTTCCCCGAACTGCTGCTGGCGCTGCTCGTGGTGGCGCTCCTGGGCGGCGGCACGGTCAACGTGGCGATCGCCATCGGCATCGCCGGGGTGCCCAACTACGCCCGGCTGGTGCGCGGCCAGGCACGGCTGGTGCTGCGCTCGGAGTACGTGGAGGCGGCCCGGGTGCTGGGGGTGCCGGCCTGGCGGTCGGTGCTGCGGCACGTGCTGCCGAACGTCGGCGGGCCGCTGGTGGTGCTGGCCTCCATCGGGCTGGGCTCGGCCATCATCTCGGGCTCCGGGCTGAGCGTGCTCGGCCTGGGCCCCGTCCCGCCGGACGCGGACTGGGGCTCGATGGTCGCCGACGGCAAGGACTTCCTCCAGACGGCCTGGTGGATCTCGATCGCGCCGGGCCTGGCCGTCTCGGTCGTGGTGGTCTGCACCACGCTGATCGGCCGTTCGCTGCAGCTGAGGGCGGTGCGATGACGACGGCAAGGACGACGACGGCAAGGACGACGACGGCACGGACGGCGACGCCGGCGGCGGAGCCCGCGGCGGACGCGCTGGTCCGGGTGGAGGGGCTGCGGGTGTCGTTCCCCGGCGCGCCGCGGCCCGCCGTGGACGGGGTGTCGCTGGCGATCGGCCCCGGCGAGTGCGTGGCGCTGGTCGGCGAGTCCGGCTCGGGCAAGTCCGTCACCTCGCGCTCCCTGATCGGGCTGGCGGGCGCCCGGGCGCGGGTCGCCGCGCGGACCCTGGAGGTGGCCGGGGCGGACGCCGCCGGCTTCGGCGAACGGCAGTGGCGCACGGTGCGCGGCCGCCGGATCGCCATGGTCTTCCAGGACGCGCTGACCGCGCTGGACCCGCTGCGCACGGTCGGCGCCGAGATCGCCGAGGCGGCCCGCCTGGGCGGCACCGCCGGTCCGGACACCGCCGCGCGGGTGGTGGAGCTGCTCACGGCGGTCGGCGTGCCGGAGCCGGAGGCCCGGCGCACCCAGTACCCGCACCAGCTCTCCGGCGGGCTGCGCCAGCGGGCGCTGATCGCCTCGGCGCTGGCCGCCGACGCCCCGCTGCTGATCGCCGACGAGCCGACGACCGCCCTGGACGCGATCGTCCAGGCGCAGATCCTGGCACTGCTCGGCCGGCTCAAGGACGAGGGCCGGGGCCTGCTGCTGGTCAGCCACGACCTGGCGGTGGTGGCGCAGCTGGCGGACCGGGTGCTGGTGCTGCGGCAGGGCGAGGTGGTGGAGAGCGGGCCGGCCGGCCGGGTGCTGTCCGCCCCGGAGCACCCGTACACCCGGATGCTGCTGGACGCGGTGCCCTCGGGCCGGCCGGTGATCCGGGCGCCCCGGCCCGCGCCCGGCCCCGGCGGCGGGGACCCGGACGGCGGGGTGCCGGTGCTGGCCGGCCGGGGTCTGGTGAAGTCCTTCGTCCCGGGCGGGCCCCGGGCGCTGGACGAGGTCGCCTTCACCCTGCGGGCGGGCGAGGCGCTGGGCGTGGTCGGCGAGTCCGGCTCGGGCAAGACCACGCTCGCGCGGGTCGCGATGGGCCTGAGCCGGCCGGACGCCGGCGAGGTGCTGCTGCACGGGCGGCCCTGGTCCGCGCTGCCGGAACGGCGGCGCCGGGGCGCCCGCTCGGCGATCCAGTTCGTCCAGCAGGACCCGTACGCCTCGGCGGACCCGCGGTTCACCGTGGCGAGGATCATCGGCGAGGCGCTGCCGGGACTCCGGCGGGCCGAGCGGGCGAAGCGCTGCGCGGACCTGCTCGACCAGGTCGGGCTGCCCGCCGAGCTGCTCCCCCGCCGGCCGCACCAGCTGTCCGGCGGGCAGCGCCAGCGGGTGGCCATCGCCCGGGCGCTGGCGGGCCGTCCGCAGGTGCTGGTCTGCGACGAGCCGGTGTCGGCGCTGGACGTGTCGGTGCAGGCGCAGGTGCTGGAGCTGCTGGACCGGCTGCGGCGCGAGAGCGGCATCGCCCTGCTGTTCATCACCCACGACCTGGCCGTGGTGCGGCAGGTCGCGGAGCGGGTGCTGATCATGCGCGGCGGGTCCGTCGTCGAGGAGGGCGACACCGAGCGGATCTTCGAGGCCCCCGCCCACCCGTACACCCGGGCCCTGCTGGACGCCGTGCTGCGGCTGCCCGGCGCGGACGGGAGCGGCGGCGGGGCGGAGCGCAGGGAGCCTGCGGAAAACCCCGGCGGGTCCGGGGCGCAGCGCACGGAGCAGGACACCGAGCTCGTCGCCGGGAGCGGCGGCGGGCACGTCACCGAGTGGGAGACATGACCGACACGACGACAGACGGCCGCCCCGAGGACGCCGAGGTGTGGCTGCGGCGGGCCGAGGCGGTGGCCGCGCAGCTGGCGCCCGGCGCGGCGCGGCGCGACCGCGAGGGCGCGGCCCCGGTGCGGGAGATCCGGCTGCTGAAGGAGACCGGGCTGGTGACCCTGCTGGGTCCGGTCGAGTACGGCGGGGGCGGCCAGAACTGGTCGACCGCGTTCCGGGTGGTGCGCACCGTCGCGGCGGCCGACGCCTCGGTGGGCGAGCTGCTGGCCCACCACTACGTGTGGGTGTCGGTCGCCGAGTTCATCGGCACCGAGGAGAAGATCCAGCACATCGGCGAGGTGTCGGCCCGGGCCCGGTGGTTCTTCAGCGGGTCCGCGAAGCCCCGCTCGGCGCCGCTGGTGATCCAGGACGCGGGCGGCGACATGGTGTTCCACGGGCGGCTGGAACGCGCCCTGGGCCACCCGGTGTCGGACATCACCATCCTGGAGGGCTTCCTGGAGGACGGCGACACCCCGATCAGCGCGCTCGCGATGAGCGACCACGTGGGGCTGTCCTTCGAGCCCGGCGCCGAGGAGTTCGGGCTGCGGTCGCTGGCCGCCGGGACCGTGGTCGCCGACGGCGCCGACATCCCGTGGACCGGGGCGCTCGGCCACGTCGGCAAGACCTTCGTGCCCCGGGTCTACAACACCTTCCTCACGCCCGCCTTCCAGCTCGCCCAGGCCAACGCGCTGATCGGCGCGGCCCGGGGCGCGCTGGACGCCGCCGCGGAGCACACCCGGGAGCAGTGGTCGAAGGCGCCGCTGACCGAGGCCGCCGCCGCGGACGCCGCCCGGCACTACGGCGTGCTCGCCTCGGCGCTGTGGGCGGTGGAGGCGTTCGCCGACGCCGTCGGCGCGGAGGCGGACGCCCTGCACGCCCGGCGCCGCACGGTGACCGGCGAGGAGCGCGGCCGGCACGCCGTCCGGGTCGCGGCGCTGGCCGCGCAGGCCGGCGCGGCGGCCGACGCGGTCACCGCCGGTGTGCTCGGCGCGGCCGGCCCCGGCGGCGCCGAGGCGGCGGCCGGGCTGGACCGCCCCTGGCGGGACACCCGGGCCCGGCGGGTGCACGAGGACGACCCGGGCCGTGCCCGGGTGGTGGGGCGCCACCTCCTGCACGGCGAAGTTCCCCGCCCCACCTGGTACGCGTGACACCCCGAGTAAGGAGCACCCCGGCATGACCAGCAGTTCCCCGACCGTCCCGCTGTCCGTCCTCGACATCTCCTCCGTCGACTCCGCCGGCCGCCCGGCCGACACCCTGGTCGGCACCCGCCGGTTGGTGGCGGCCGCCGACGAGCTGGGCTACACCCGGTTCTGGGTGGCCGAGCACCACAACTCGCGCGGGATAGCCGGCTCCGTCCCGGCCGTCCTGCTGGCCGCCCTCGGCGAGCGGACCACCCGGATCCGGATCGGCGCGGGCGGGGTGATCCTGCCCAACCACCCGCCGTACGCCGTCGCGGAGTCGTTCCGGACGCTGGCCGCGCTGTTCCCCGGCCGGGTGGACCTGGGCATCGGCCGCTCCGGGGCGGACCCGGTGCTCTCCCACGCGCTGCGCCGGGCGCCCGACGAGGACTTCCCGGCGGCCCTGGAGGAGCTGCTGGCCTTCGTCGACGGCGGTTTCCCGGACGGGCACGTCTACCAGCGGCTGGAGGCCCTGCCGGAGCCGCCGCAGCCGCCCCGGCCGTGGCTGCTGGGCGCCAGCGTGCGCAGCGCGGTGGACGCGGGCCGACGCGGCCTGCCGTACGCGTTCGCCCACCACTTCTTCAACTCGCGCGGCACCGAGGAGGCGCTGCGGGCGTACCGGGAGAGCTTCCGGCCCTCGGCCCGGGCCGACCGGCCGCACGCGATCGTCACCGCGTACACGGTCTGCGGGGAGACCTCCGAGCAGGCCCGCCGGCTGGCGGCGCCGGCGCTGTTCCCGGTGCTGCGGCTGAAGGGCGCCTCGCCGATCGCGCCGCTGCCCACCGTCGAGGAGGCCGCGGCGCACCCGTGGACGGAGGCCGAGCGGGCCGCCGCCGACGCGCTGCTCAGCACCCAGGCGGTCGGTGACGCCGGGGAGGTCCGCCGCGCGCTGGCGGACCTCCTGGAGCGCACCGGCGCGGACGAGCTGATGGTGACCAACAACGTCACCGACGTGGACGAGAAGATCCGCTCGCTGGAGCGCGTGCGGGATCTCGCCCTGACGCTGCCGGTCCCCGCCGGGATCAGCTCGTAACGGCCGGGCGGCGGCGATGGGCGCGGGCGGCGAGGCTGTCCCTGATCCGGCGGTGGTGGGTGACCAGCCAGACCCGCTCGGGTTCGCCGGGCGGACAGCGGTCGAGGGCGTGGTCGAGGCAGCTGACCGCGAGCGCGTCGTCGCCCGCGGCGGCGGCCCGGGCGGACGCGCCCACCAGGGCCTCCCAGGCCCGGCGCTCCATCGCCTCCACCGGGGTGCCGTCGGCCTCGGCGAGCACGATCGCCCGGTCGTAGTGGAAGGCGAGCAGGCCGGGCCTGGGCACGTCCAGCAGGGCCGTCCAGGCGGCGGCCCGCAGGTGGCGTTCGACCAGGACGCGGCCGGGCAGCTGGGCGAGCGCGACGTCGCGGCTGACGGCGTACCGGAAGACGTACTCGACGTCACCGGGGACGCCGCTGCGGCGGACCCGGCGCAGCAGCTCCCGCGACTCCAGGCCCTCCAGGGTGCGGCCGACCTCCTCGGTGTCGCGCAGGCTGACGGCGGCGACCGCGCCGCGCCAGAGCGTGCCGCCGACGACGGCGGCGTCCCGCAGCACCGAGCGGGCGGTGCGGTCGAGGCCGTCGAGCTGGGCGGCGGCGACGGCGAGGACGGCCGGCGGGTGGGCGGCGGCCGGGTCGGTGCCGACGTCCGCCGCCCGGGCGTAGGCCTGGGCGAACATCGGGTTGCCGTCGGCGAGGGCCGCGCGCCGGTCGTCGGCGGGTGTCGGGCGGCGGCGGCCGGAGGCGGCGCCGATCACGGTGGCGGTGGCCGCCGTGGAGAGCGGTGTCACGTGCAGCAGGACCGAGCGGCGTTTGGCGCAGCCCCACGAGGGGTTGGCGTGGAGCAGTTCGGAGCGGGCGCCGGCGACGAGCAGCAGGGCGACCGGGCCGAGCCGGACGGTGAGGTCCTCGACGAAGGAGCGGACGAAGCCGGCGGCGCGGTGGAGGTCGTCCAGCACCAGCACCAGCGGGCGGTCGGCGGCGGCCTCCTCGATGAACTGCCGCAGCGCGCCGAGCACCTCCTCGCGGGGGACGGCGCCGCCGGCCGGTCCCTCGGCCGAGGCCGCGGGGGCGGGCAGGCCGAGGCAGGCCGCGAGCGCGGTGACGATCCGTCCGGTCGCGGCGTGCGGGAAGAGCCCGCGCACGACGCCGGTCAGCGCGGGCAGCACGACGGCGGCCGGGGCGCCGGGGCGGATGCCCGCGTAGGCGCGGACGACGCCGGCCAGCGGCTCGTAGGGGGTGTGGGCGTCGAAGGCGGGGGTGCCGGCGTGCAGGATCCGCGGCGCCGGCTGCCCGGGGCCGTCGCGCAGCGCGGCGGCGAACTCCCCGACGAGCCTGGTCTTGCCGATGCCGGGCTCGCCGAGCACCGTGACCAGGTGCGGCAGCTGGCGGCGGACGGTGTCCTGGTAGGCGCCGTGCAGCAGGTTCAGCTCGTGGGTGCGTTCCAGGAACGGCGGTTCGGCGGGCTGCCCCGGCACCCCGGGGCGGTCGGCGCGCTCGGCCTCCGGGCGGTGGACGCCGGGGACGCCGTCCACGGGGGCGAAGCCGAGTCCCGCGCCGCCGGCCCCGACGGTGGTGTCGGCCGCCCACAGCTCCCCCCGCGGGACCTTCAGCAGCAGGTGGTGGCAGGTGTCCAGGACCTCGCCGGTGACCTCCACGGGCTCGGGCGCGCTGTCGTCGTAGGTGACCACCACCTCGCCGCTGCCGACCACGAGGTGGGTGACCGGCCGGGCGCCGCCGGTGGCGGGCGCGGGCCGCGCGAAGTGGCGGCGCAGCGCGAGGGCGGCGCGCAGGGCCCGCTCGGCGTCGTCCTCGTGGGCCCTGGGGACGCCGAAGACGACCAGCCACACCGAGCCGAAGGCGCGGCGCACCAGACCGCCGAAGGGCTCGGTCTCCCGCCGGATGTCGGCGGTCAGCTCCTTGATCGCGTGGTCGACGTGCTCGGGGGCGAGGGCGGCGCCGTCGGCCGTCCACCGGGCGCGGACCATGACGACGCTGGCCGGGCGCCGTTCGACCCGTTCCCAGGACGGCCGGTAGGTGTGCTCGGCGGCCGGGCCGCCGGTGCCCGGCCGGGTGAGGGTCCCGGCGGGGTGGGCGGTGCCGTCCTCGGCGCGCGGCGCGGCCGGGGCGGCCGGGGCCGGTGCGGCGGGTGCCGCCGGCCGGGGGCGCGGCGGATGCGCGACGGCGGCCGCGGCCCGGGGTTCGGCGCGGAGCGCGGGTTCGCCGGGGGTGGCGCCCGGGGTGGCGGTGAGCCGCAGCGCCAGGGCCGGGTCGTGGCTGAGGATGGCGCGCTGGAGGCGCCGCAGGTCGCGGCCGGGCTCCAGGCCGAAGCGGTCGGCGAGGAGGTCCCGGGTGCGCCGGTAGCGGTCCAGGGCCTCGGGCTGGCGCCCGCAGTTGTAGAGGACCACCATCAGCTGGGCGACCAGCCGTTCCCGGGTCGGTTCGGCCTCCAGCAGCGACTCCAGCTCACCGATCAGCTCGCGGTCCCGGCCCATCGCCAACTCGGCCTGGATGCAGTCCTCGTGGACGGCGAGCCGGGTGCCCTGGAGGGCTGCCAGCTCGGGCCAGGTGAGCCCGGCGTCGGTCACGTCGGCGAGTACCGGGCCGCGCCACAGGGCGAGCGCGCGGCGCAGCAGTTCGGAGGCCCGGGTCCAGTCGCCGGCCGCCAGCCGGGCGCGGCCCAATGTGACAAGCTCGTGAAATTCCGTGAGATCGAGCTGTTCCGGCTCGATTCTGAGCATGTATCCGGGCACAGTGGTAATGAGCGCGACTTTCCTGTCCACCGGTCCCCCGACCGCCTGGAATGCGCGGCGCAGACCGGCCACCGAGTTCTGCACCATTTTCCGCGCCGTGGACGGACGATCATCGCCCCAGAGTGCGGCGACTATCTCGTTGATGCCCACCACGCTATTCGCGCGGAGCAGGAGAACACCGAGCAGAGCCCTCTGCTGCAGGCCGCGAATGGGCACGTCAGTGCCGTCGGAGAGCACTTCAAGCGGCCCCAGAACATTGAATCGCACCCCTGCCCCCTCGACTCCCGGTTTATCCGGACAATGCCATTCGGAAGAATGTGCCCGATGGTACATCAGGACTGCCCGGGCCTTCCATTGACATCACGTCAATTCTGACCGGGCATACCGGTGGACAACCCCCTCCGGTGATCTCCGCGACAATTCGCCGCCCCCGTCCGGCGGCCGCGGCGGCAGTGGCCCGGCCGTGGGCGGTCAGTTCCCGGGCGATGGGCGGGGTGTCCCCATGATGGGTCCGACCGGGAGCGGGTGGCCGTCGCCACCGCCCCGGGGAGCCGCCGGAAACCGGCGGCCGGACGCCTACAAGAGATGAGGTCGGGGGTACCCGGTGCCTTCCCTGCTGGAACGTGACGCGCACATCGACAGACTCGACCACCTGCTCGCCGAATGTCTCGGCCGCGCGGGCCGGGCGGCCCTGGTCGACGGACCCCTCGGCAGCGGCAAGAGCGAGCTGCTGCGGGTGTTCGCCGCCCGTGCCGCCGAGCGCGGAGTCCTGGTCGTGGGCGCGGGCTGTTCCGCCCAGGAGCGGGACCTGCCCTTCGGCGTCGCCGACCGGATCGCCCGCTCCCCCGGCTGGCCCGCCGGGCACGCCGCCCGGCTGGCCGAGCTGGCCGACCCGGCCGTTCTCGCCGACGCCGCCCTCACCGGCGGCACGGCGGCGGCCGACCCGGCCGGGCCGCCCCCGCCCGGACTGCTGCGCGCCTGCCGCGACCTGACCACCGCCCTGCTCGCGGCCTCCGCCGACACCCCGGTGCTGCTCTGCGTCGAGGACATCGGTCACGCCGACGAGGCGTCCCTGCACTTCCTGCGCCACCTGGTGCGGCACCTGCCGCAGAGCCGGGTGCTGCTGGTGCTCACCGACGGCAGCAGCCCGTGGCCCGCGCGCCGCCGGCTGCACGCCGAACTGCTGCGCCACCCGCACGTGCACCGCCTCGCCCTGGCCCCGCTCTCCCGGGCCGGCGCGCTGCGCCTGGTCACCGAGGGCCTGGGCGAGGAGGACGCCCGGCACCGCGGCCCCGGCCTGGTCGACGTGGCCGGCGGCAACCCGCTGCTGCTGCACGCCCTCGTCGAGGAGCACCTCGACCGGACCGACGAGCCCGAACCGCGCTACGGTCCGGCTCTGCTGAGCTGCCTGCACCGGGCCGGCCCCGGTGTGCTGCGGGTCGTCCAGGCCCAGGCCGTGCTGGGCGAGGAGGCCCCGGCCGAGGATGTGGCCCGGCTGCTGGGCGAGCGCGAGAACGCCGACGCGGTGGCCCGCATCCGCGCCACGCTCAGCGCCGCCGGACTGCTCGACGGCGAGGGCCGGCTGCGCACCGAGGCCGCCCGAACCGCCGTCCTGGAGGACCTCGCCCCGCACGAGCGCACCGAACTGCGGCTGCGCGCCGCCCAGCTCGCCCACGAGACGGGCAGCCCCGCCGCCGAGGTGGCCCGTCACCTGGTCGAGGCCGGGCGGGCGCCCGGGCCGTGGGCGGTCGCCGCACTGACCGAGGCGGCCGAGCACGCCCTGCTCGACCACCGCCACCGCACCGCGGTCGCCTGCCTGGGGCTGGCCCACAAGGAGGCGACCGAGGAGAACGACCGGGCGGTGCTCCGGCACCGGCTCGCGCAGGCCGAGTGGCAGCTCAACCCGTCGGCCGCGGCCCGGCACCTGGTGCCGCTCACCGCCGCGGTCCGGGCCGGCCGGCTGGGGCTCGCCGAGGCGCTCGTCCTCGTCCGCCACCTGCTCTGGCACGGCCGCGGTGAGGAGGCGCTGTCCGTCCTGGACCTGCTGCGCGACCGGACCGGACCGACCGGGCCCGCCGCCCCCGCCGAGACGGGCGCCCTGCGGGACGTCGAGACCTGGCTCGCCTACACCCACCCGGGCCTCGCCCGGGGCCGCCGCGTCCCGGCGCTGCCCGCCGATCTGCGGCACACGGTGGCCCCGGACGTCGACCCACAGCTGCGGGCGGCGGCGGCGCTCGCCGGGGCGCTCACCCGGGGCCGGGCGGCCGAGGCGGTCGACCACGCCCAGCAGGTGCTGCACGACGCCCACCTGCACGGCCGCACCGCCTGGGCCGAGGAGGCCGCGCTGCTCGCGCTGCAGGTGCTGCTCCAGGCCGGACGCGCCGACACCGCGGCCGTCTGGAGCCGGCGGCTGCTCACCGCCGCCACCCGCCGCGAGGCCCCGACCGCGACCGCCCTGTACTCCGCGGCGCACGCCGAGGCGGCCCTGCGGCTCGGCGAGCCGACCACCGCGGCCGAGTACAGCCGGGCCGCGCTGACCCACCTCAGCCCCACCGCCTGGGGCATCGCGGTGGGCCGGCCGCTGGGCACCCTGATCACCGCCGAGAGCCGGACCGGCGAGCACCGGTCGGCGGCCAAGCACCTCACCCACGCCGTCGGCGAGGCGATGTTCCAGAGCCTGTACGGGCTGCACTACCTGTTCGCCCGCGGCGACCACTACCTGGCGACCCGCCACGGCCACGCGGCGCTCGCCGACTTCCTGTCCTGCGGCGAACTGCTGCGCACCTGGGGCCTGGACGGCGCGGGGGTGGTGCCCTGGCGCACCCACGCCGCCGACGCCTGGCTGCGGCTGGACAACCGGGACCGGGCCTGGCGGCTGATCCACGAACAGCTCAGCCGGGCCGACGCCGACCTGCCGCACACCCGCGGTCCGGCGCTGCGGCTGCTCGCCGCGGCCGGGCCGCCCGGGCGGCGCGGCCCCCTGCTCACCGAGGCCGTCGACCTGACCGAGGCCTCCGGCGACCGCTACGAGCAGGTGCGGGTGCTCACCGACCTGAGCCGGGTCCACCAGGGCACCGGCAACAAGCGCCGGGCGCGGCTGCTGCTGCGCCAGGCCCTGCACGTGGCGAACATGTGCGCCCTGAAGCCGCTCGCCCAGGAACTGCTGTCGGTCTCGGCGGACCTCGGCGAGAGCGGCCCGGCCGCCGACGACGACGCCCGGGAGCCGGGCGGGGTCGGCGCGCTCACCGAGTCCGAGCGGCGGGTCGCCTCGCTCGCCGTGCTCGGCTACACCAACCGCGAGATCGCCGGACGCCTCTACGTCACGGCGAGCACCGTGGAACAGCACCTCACCCGGGTCTACCGCAAGCTCGGGGTACGCCGCCGCAAGGATCTGCCCGCCGATCTGTGGGCCAACCTGAGGAAGACGGGATGACGACGCCGATGAGCACGCCGATCACCACCACCCCGACGGTGCACGACGGCACCGGGCCCGACCTCGCCCGGGCCCTGGCGGGCCTGGCCGCCGGACAGCAGCCGGACTGGCCCGACCAGGAGCGGGTGAACGAGGTGCGCGCCGCGCTCGGCGCCCTGCCGCCCCTGGTGGAGCCCGCCGCCGTCGACCGGCTGCGGGAGCGGCTGGCCGAGGCCGCGCTCGGCCGGGCCCTGGTCGTCCAGGGCGGGGACTGCGCCGAGACCTTCGCCGGCAACACCCCCGAGCACGTGCGCGCCAACCTGCACGCCCTGCTGCACTGCGCGACGCTGTTCGAGGTCGCCTCCGGCCTGCCGGTGGTGCCGGTCGGGCGGGTCGCCGGGCAGTACGCCAAGCCGCGCTCCAGCCCGGTCGGCGCCGACGGCCTGCCCTCCTACCGGGGCGACATCGTCAACGGCCTGGCCGCGACGGCCGCGGCCCGCACGCCGGACCCGCAGCGGATGCTCACCGCGTACGACGGCGCGGGCGCCGCGCTGGACGTGCTGGACTCGGTGGCCGCCGCGACCCGCACCGAGCTGTTCGCCGGTCACGAGGCCCTGCTGCTCGACTACGAGGTGCCGCTGGTCCGCGACGGCTACGCGCTGTCCGGCCACTTCCTGTGGATCGGCGAGCGCACCCGCGGGCTGGACGGCGCGCACGTCGCGCTGGCCCGCGGGATCGCCAACCCGCTGGGCCTCAAGCTGGGCCCGTCCACCACCCCGGAGCAGGCGGTCGCCTACGTACGGGCCCTGGACCCGGACCGCGTCCCGGGCCGGCTGACGCTGATCAGCCGGATGGGAGCGGACCGGGTGGGCGACGTGCTGCCGCCGCTGGTGGAGGCCGTGGCGGACGCCGGGCACCCGGTGCTCTGGCTCTGCGACCCGATGCACGGCAACACCGAGACGGCGGCCGGCGGGCTGAAGACCCGCCGCTTCGACCGGATCGCCGCCGAGGTGACCGGCTACTTCGCGGTGCACCGGGCGCTCGGCAGCCACCCCGGCGGCCTGCACCTGGAGCTGACCGGCGACGACGTGACCGAGTGCCTCGGCGGTCGCGAGGACCTGCGCGAGGAGCAGCTCCCGGAGCGCTACCTGACCGGCTGTGACCCGCGGCTGAACGGGCGCCAGACGCTGGACCTGGCGCGGATCGTGGCGGAGATCCTGCTGGAGCACTCCGCCCGGCGGGCGCCCGTGGCGGCCTGAGCACCGCCCACCCGGACCGACGGCCCGCTCCTCCACGCGGAGGAGGAGCGGGCCGTCAGCGTGCGCGCGGGCCGGGGACGGGGTGAGCCGTCGGCGCGGGCCGGGGACGGGGACCCGGCCGGAGCGGGTACGGCGGCGCCCGCCGGCCCGCCCCGGGAGGAGCGGTGCCGGCGGGCGCGGGCCCGGCGGGGCGGGTCGGTTCGACCGGTCGAGCGGGTGGGGCGGGTCGAGCGGGTACGGCCGGTCGAGCGGGTACGGCGGGTACGGCGGGCCGTCAGGCCGCCAGGTCGGTGCGGAGCGCCGCGAACAGCGCGGCCAGCGCCGCCCCGTCGGCGGCCGCCCCGTAGACGTAGAAGTCCGGCCGGACCAGCACCGCGACCGCCCCGGCCCCGGCCAGGTAGGGCAGGTACACGCCGTCGGTGTCGGCCACCGCGCCGGCCGGGGGCTCCCCGCCGCCGCCCGCGAGCACCTGCACCGCATGGCCGCCGAGGTCCGCCAGCCAGGCCAGCTCCCCCGCGGTCAGCAGGCTCTCCGGCGGCTCGGTGGTGAGCAGCACGAACCCGCGCCCCACCACGTCGTCGAAGCGCCCGGCGGGCCGCCCGGCCGCGGTGACCCGCCCCTGGACGACGAGGTCGCCGGCCGGCCCGCCGCCGTGCCGCAGCCCGGCGGTGAGCGGCTGGACCGGGGTGCGCGGCCGGGCGGCGCCGACCTGCGCGCCGCGCCGGGCGCGCTCCTGGGCGGCCAGCATCACGGTGTCGCGGTCGCGGGCCGCCGCCGGGTCGGTCTGGCAGATGACCCGGCCGAGGTCCATCGACATGGTGAGCGCGTGCCGCACGTGCTCGCGCCGCTCGGCGGTGTAGCTGTCGAGCAGCCCCTCGCCGGCCCGGCCGGTGAGCACCAGGTCCAGCTTCCAGGCGAGGTTGGCGGCGTCCCGGAAGCCCGAGCACATGCCCTGCCCGGCGAACGGCGGCATCAGGTGGGCGGCGTCCCCGGCGATCAGCACCCGGCCGCGCCGCCACTGGTCGGCGTAGCGCGCCTGGAAGGTGTAGACGGCGTGCCGGAGCAGGGTGGCGTTGCCGGGGTCGATGTCGAACAGCGAGAGCAGCTTCCAGACGTTGGCCTCGGTGCCGAACTCCTCGGGCGACTCGTGCTCCAGCCGCATGAACTCCCAGCGCCGGTGGCCCGGTCCGGCGGAGACCGCGGTGCGCGGCCGGGCCGGGTCGCAGACCTGGAGGTTGTTGGGGGCGAACTCCCGCCCGTCGTGCGGGACGACGTCGCAGGTCAGCCAGTCGTTGAAGAACGCGAAGTCGGTGGCGGTCAGCCCGGCCTCCTCGCGCACCACGCTGTTCGCGCCGTCGCAGCCGATCACCCAGCGGGCGGTGAGGGTGCCGCCGCCGGGGGCACCGAAGCCCCCGGGGTCCTCCGGGGCACCGGTGCCCCCGGTGCGCTCGACCGTGAGGGCGACCGAGTCGCCGCGGTCGGCGAGCGCCGTCACCCGGTGGCCGCGCAGCACGCGCAGCGTGGGCCGGCTCTCGCCGTGGGCGGCCAGTGCGGCCTCCAGGCCCGGCTGGTAGACGGCGCTGGAGTCGGGCCAGCCGGAGCGGCCGGCGTCCTCGACGTCCACCCGGAACAGGGTCTCGCCGTCGGCGTTGTGCCAGACGTAGTCCCGGGAGGACTCGACGTGCCCGTCCAGGGCCGCGCCGACCCCGGTGGCGGCGAGGATGCGGGCGGACTCGCCGTCGAAGGAGACCGCGCGCGGCATCGGGTAGGGCCGGGGGAAGCGTTCCAGCACGGTGACCCGGTGGCCGCGGGCGGCCAGCAGCAGGGCGGCGGTCTGGCCGACCGGCCCGTACCCGACGATCGCGATGTCGGTGTCGGTCTCCGGGCCGGGGCCGGTACCGGGCGCGGTGCCGGCGGGAGGGGGAACGGGGACGCTCATGCGGGGGCCCCGTCCGTCCGCAGGATCTCGGCGAGCACCCGGGCGTGCTCCTCCGGGTCGGCGAGGCCGCGCAGCCGCTCGGTGCCGTCCTCGACCACGACCAACCGGGTGCCGATCAGGATCCGCTGCCCGCCCTCGAAGGCCCGGCCGCGCACCACGATGCCGGAGCCGGCCAGCGCCCGGGCGAACCGGTCCAGCTCCGGCGAGGGCTCCAGCCAGTCCGCGAACGCGCGCGGCTCCGGCCGGAAGCGGTAGACGGCGCGCCAGTCGCCCACCCTGCCCCGGCGCTGGACCACGTGGTGGCCGCTGTCCGCCGGCACCACGCGGAAGTCGGTGCCGAACTGCGACTGCACCTCGCCGGACACCACCCGCAGCGGCTCCAGGTAGGACGGGCCGACGAAACCGACGTCGACCAGCCACAGTTCGTCGTCCAGCCGGACGAAGCCGAGGACGTGCTCCAGGTCCGGCCCGAAGGTGTCGTCGACCTGCCGGATCCCGGCCGAGAACAGCCCCGTCTCGTAGCCGAGTTCGCGCAGCAGGGCGAGGAAGAGCCCGTTCAGCTCGTAGCAGACGCCGCCCCGGCCGCCGAGCACCACGGCGTCGAACACCGCGTCCAGGTCGATGTCCACACCGGCCCACAGGGCCTCGCCGCGCCCGGTGTTGAGCGAGGAGTCGTAGGGGATCGCGATCAGGTGGCGGCGGTGCAGCTCGCGCAGGGTGTCGGCGGTGGGGTCGAGCGGGCCGTCGTGGCCGAGGGCCTTGAGGTAGGCGGTGGTGTCGAACACGACGGTCACTTCCCTTCGGTCTGCTGCTCGCCGGACACGGTCTCCGCGGGCACGCCCTCGGCGGACGTCCCCTCGCCGGACGCGCCCTCGTCGAGCAGCGCGACGAGGTGGCGGGCGAGGCGCTCCGGGGTGGGCTGGTCGAAGGCGAGCAGGGCGGGCAGTTCGAGCCCGGTGACGTTCTGCAGGCGGTTGCGGAGCTCGACGGCGGTCAGCGAGACAAAGCCGATGTCGAAGAAGACGGCGTCCGGCCCGACCTCCCCGGTGCCCTCGTGCCCGAGGACGGCCGCGACCTCGGCGCGGACCAAGTCGACCAGCACGGCCTCGCGCTCCTGCGAGCCGGCCTCCGCCAGCCGGCGGGCGAGGGCGGCGCCGGGCGCCTCCTCGGTGGTGGTGTCGGGTTCGGTCTCGGTGGCCATCGGGGAGTCTCCTGCGGGGGTGGTGGTTGCGGGCACCGACTCAAGCCAGTAGTGCCGGTGCTGGAAGGGGTAGGTCGGGAGTTCGGAGGCGGGCAGGGCCTCGGCGCCCGTGTAGGAGGCCGACCAGTCGACCTCCACACCGCGGACGTGCAGGGCGGCGGCCGAGAGCAGGACGCGGTCCCGGCCGCCCTCGTCGCGCCGCAGGGTGCCGGTGACGGCGGCGTCGCGCACGGAGGCCGCCTCCAGCGCCTCGACGATGCCGTGGGCCAGCACCGGATGGGCACTGATCTCCACGAACGCCCGGTACTCGGCGGCGGCGAGGGTCTCGACGGCCTCGGCGAACCGGACGGTCCGCCGCAGGTTGCGGTACCAGTACCCGGCGTCCAGCTCCGGACCCTCCAGCCACCGGTTCTCCACCGTCGACAGGAACGGAACCGTCGCGGACTGCGGCTTCACGGAACCCAGCAGCTCCGCGAGTTCGGCCTCGATCGACTCCACGTGAGCGGTGTGGGACGCGTAGTCCACCGGGATCCGGCGCACCCGCACGCCCTGCTCCTCGTAGGCCGTCACCAGACCGTCCAGCCCGGCCGGATCACCCGCGACGACGACCGAGGACGGACCGTTGACCGCCGCCACCTCGACCCCGTCCGGCAGCGCGGGCGCCACCCGTGCCAGGGGAAGCCCGACCGAGACCATGCCGCCGCGGCCGGCCAGACCCCGCGCGATGGCCTGCGACCGCAGCGCCACCACCGCGGCCGCGTCGTCCAGCGAGAGGACACCCGCGACGTGCGCCGCCGCGATCTCCCCCTGCGAATGACCCACCACCGCGTCCGGAACGACGCCCAGCGACGCCCAGAGGCGCGCGAGCCCCACGTTCACCGCGAACGACACCGGCTGCACCACGTCCACCCGCTCCAGCGAAGCAGCACCCGGAACCTGGTTCACCACATCCAGCAACGACCAGTCGACATACGGCTTCAACGCCCTGTCGACCTCACCGAGCACCTCCGCGAACACCACCGACTCCCCGAGCAGCCGACGCCCCATCCCCGCCCACTGCGAACCCTGACCCGGGAACACGAAGACGGTCTGGCCGGCGACGTCCGCCGTGCCGGTGACCAGGGCCGGCGAGGCCGCGTCGCCGGCGAGCGCGGCCAGGCCGGCGCGGTGACCGTCGAGCGCGTCGGCCACCACCACCGCGCGGTGCGCCAGCAGGGTCCGGGCCTCGGCCAGCGTGCGGGCGGCGGCGGCCGGGGCCGGGCTCTGCGCGTCGGCGTAGTCGAGCAGCCGTTCCGCCTGCGCGCGCAGGGCACCGGCCGAGGCGGCGGAGAGCAGCCAGGGGACGGCCCCGGCCTCCAGCGCCACCGGGTCCTCCGGCTCCTTCGGCTCCGGCCCGGGCGCCTCCTCCAGGATGACGTGCGCGTTGGTTCCGCTCACGCCGAAGGCGGACACGGCGGCCCGGCGCGGGCGGTCGGCCGCCGGCCACGGACGGGCCTCGGTCAGCAGCCGCACCTCCCCCGCCGACCAGTCGACCTGTGTGGTCGGCGCATCCACGTGGAGGGTGCGCGGCAGTACGCCGTGCCGCAGCGCCTCCACCATCTTGATCACCCCGGCCACTCCGGCGGCGGCCTGGGTGTGCCCGATGTTGGACTTCAACGAGCCCAGCCAGAGCGGCTGTTCGGCCGGACGGCCCTGACCGTAGGTGGCCAGCACGGCCTGCGCCTCGATCGGGTCGCCCAGCGGGGTGCCGGTGCCGTGGCCCTCGACGGCGTCGACGTCGGCCGCCGTCAGCCGGGCGTTGGCGAGGGCCGCCCGGATCACCCGCTGCTGCGCCGGGCCGTTCGGGGCGGTGAGGCCGTTGGACGCGCCGTCCTGGTTGACCGCCGAACCCCGGACGACCGCCAGCACCTCGTGCCCGAGGCGCCGGGCGTCCGACAGCCGCTCCAGGACGAGGACGGCCACGCCCTCCGCCCAGCCGGTGCCGTCGGCGGCGTCCGCGAACGCCTTGCACCGCCCGTCGGTCGCGAGACCGCGCTGCCGGGAGAACTCCACGAACGGCGAGGGCTGGGACATCACCGCGACGCCGCCGGCCAGGGCCAGCGCGGACTCACCGCTGCGCAGCGACTGGGCGGCCAGGTGGACGGCCACCAGCGAGGAGGAGCAGGCCGTGTCGACGGTGATCGCGGGCCCCTCCAGACCGAGCGTGTAGGAGACCCGGCCCGAGGCCACCGACCCCGAGGTGCCGGTGGCGAGGAACCCTTCGAGCCCGGCGGGCACACTCCGCAGCCCGGTGGCGTAGTCGTGGTACATCACGCCGGAGAACACGCCGACCGGGGTGCCGTGCAGGCCCGCCGGGTCGAGGCCGGCCCGTTCCAGGGCCTCCCAGGAGGTCTCCAGCAGCAGCCGCTGCTGCGGGTCCATGGCGAGCGCCTCACGCGGGGAGATCCCGAAGAAGGCCGCGTCGAAGTCGGCGGCACCGCGCAGGAACCCGCCCTCGCGGACGTAGGAGCGGCCGGCCCGGTCCGGGTCCGGGTCGAACAGTCCGTCGAGGTCCCAGCCGCGGTCCTCGGGGAACTCGGCCACGCCGTCGCGGCCGTCGGCGACCAGCTGCCACAGCTCGGCCGGGGAGGTGACGTCGCCGGGGAGGCGGCAGGCCATCCCGACGATGGCGATCGGCTCGCCGGCCGCCGCCTCCAGCGCGGCCTTCTCGGCGGCGAGTTGTTCGTTGTCCTGGAGCGCGGCCCGCAGTGCCGCGACCAGCCTCGCCGTCTGGTCGGAGGCGGCCGCGCCGTCGGTGGTGGTGGTCATGTCAGCCTTTCTGAAGGTGCGCCGAGCGCGGTCGGACGGGCGCGGGTCTGTGAACGCCGGTGGGTGAGCGCGGGCGGGTGAGCGCGGGTGGGTGGACGGAGTCGGCCGGGGCCGGGTCGGTCGGAAGGTCAGCCCCGGCCTCGCAGGGCGCGGGCGACCAGGCCGTCGATGTCCAGGTCCGCGATGGCGGGCCCGTCCACGGGCCCGGCGTCCGGCGCCGCGGTCTCCGGGACGGTGGTTCCCGCCCCCGGACCGGCCGCCGGCTCCGGCAGGAGCTCGGAGCGCAGGTGGCGGGCGAGCGCGAGCGGGGTCGGGTGGTCGAAGACCAGGGTGGCCGGGAGCCGGACACCCGTCGCCCGGGCCAGCCGGTTGCGCAGCTGCACCGCGCCGAGCGAGTCGAACCCGGTCTCCTTGAACGCCTGGGCGGCGGCGACGGCGTTCTTCGAGGGGTGTCCGAGGACGGCGGCGGCGGCCGAACGCACCAGGTCGAGCAGTTCGCGGTGCTGCTCGCGCTCCGGCAGCCCGGCCAGCCGAGCGGCGAAGCCCGCCGCGTCGTCGGCCGGCTGGCCGGTGGCGGCGGTGCGCCGCGGGGCGCGGACCAGGCCGCGCAGCAGCGGGTTCAGCTCACCGGCCGCCGCCTGCGCGCGCAGGGCGTCGCGGTCCAGACGGGTCGGGACCAGCAACGCCTCGGGCGAGCCGAGGGCCGCGTCGAACAGCGCCAGCGCCTCCTCGGTCGCCAGGGCCTTGAGTCCGCCTCGCGCCAGCCGGGCCCGGTCCGCGTCGCCCAGGTGGCCGGTCAGACCGCTGGCCTCCGCCCACAGGCCCCAGGCCAGCGACACCGCCGGCAGCCCCTCCGCCCTGCGCCGGTGTGCCAGGCCGTCCAGGAAGGCGTTCGCCGCCCCGTAGAGACTCTGCCCCGCGTTCCCGAACACGCCCGCGCCGGAGGAGAAGAGGACGAACGCGGACAGCCCGAGGTCCTTCGTCGCCTCGTGCAGGTGCCAGGCCGCGTCCGCCTTCGG
>NZ_JBHJRC010000121.1:0-22144 GCF_042261735.1 Kitasatospora sp. NPDC056327
TCGCGAGGGTGTTCGCGGTGCTGGCGGACCCGACGACCCACTCCGCGATCGACGGCACCGGCTGGGTCCAGGAAGCCGCCGACCGGGCACCGCTGACCGAGCTGGGGAGTGCGGGAGCCGGCGGGGGGCGTGTCAGAGCGCGACGGTCCTCAGGTACGAGCCGTCGCCGCGGATCCCGGCCAGCAGGAGCGCGTGCCCGCCCGGGACGACCGCCGTGGCCGAGACGCCCTCCAGGCCGAACCCGGTGAGCGTCTCGCCGGGCAGGCCGGCGTCGGTCGCGGTGTCGAAGGAGAGGACGGCGGCCTGCGGCGTCCAGCTGTCCCGGAGCAGGTACAGGCGCCCGCCGCCCGGACTCACCGCGACGTAGTGGAGATCGGCCGGCCCGGTCGCGAAGGTGAACACCGGCCGCGCGAGGTCGGTCGCCGTGTCGACGGCGTACCCGGTGCCGGCGGAGGACTGCGCGCCCAGCGCGTACACCCGCAGGCCGTCCGGGGAGGCGGTCAGCTCCGTCGCCGCGCCGAGTCGTGCGACGGTGCGCAGGACGGTCGGCACGGCGGTGGTGGTGTCGAGGTGCTCGACGCCGAGGTCGGTGGCGACGTACGCCGCGGCGCCGCCGGTCTGCAGCGCGACCCCGCTCACGGAGTGGCCGGGCAGCGGCACGGAGCCGACGGTGCCGGCCGAGCCGGCCCGGTCGGCGCCGAAGACCAGCAGGCGTCCCGGGCGCACGCCCAGGCCGTCGGCGGCCGGACCGTCCTGGCCGACGTAGACCCGCGAGCCGTCCGGGCTCACCGCGAGGCCGGTCAGCGCGCCGGGGGACCAGCCGGCCGGACGCTCCTGCTCCGGTGCCCCGGTGCGGGAGAGGACGGTGCCCGTGGCCGTGTCCACCGTGACCAGCCGGTCCGCCACGATCACATGGAGCCGGCGGCCGTCCTGGCTCACCACGGGCCGGCCGGCGGTGCCGTCCGCGGCCAGCGGGAGCTCGGCGACGACCGCCCCGCTGCGGAGGTCGACGGTCCGCAGCACGACCGGGGTGCGGCTGCCGGAGCGGTCGGCGGCCACGACGTACGCCTTCGTCCCCTCCGGGGCGACGGCCAGCCCGAGCACCCGCCAGCCGACGGCGGTGCCGGCTGGGAGGCCCGTCCCTGCCCGGGTGTCCGGCTCGTCCGGTGCGGCCGCCCTGTTCGGTACGCTCGCCCCGTCCGGTGCGCCCGCCCCGGCCGTGGCCTGCGGTGTCGTCGGGTCGGCGCCGGCCACCCCGGCGCCGGCGCCGGTCAGCAGGAGCACCGCGGCCAGTGCGGCGGCTCCGGTCCAACGGGCCTTCCATGCACGCGAATTCATGATTCCCCACTCTGTGGTCTAGACCTCATGTGGTGGTGCGACGGTCAGACTAGGGCACCGTGGATTCCCTGCGGGGGCGGTTTTTGGACCTTGTGCGAACGGGGGAACCGGCCGTTGTTCCCGGATCGGCCATAGGTTCGCTCTATGACCTCATAGATCCACACCACCTACAGTGGCGGGGACCGGCACGGTTGGGTGGGACCGGGTCGCCCTCGCCCGTCCGCCCCGCCCCCGCCGTGTCCCGCCCGTACCGTTCGTCCCCGTTCGGAGGATCGTTCCGCCATGACCCGCCCGATCCGCGTCGCGATCGTCGGCGCCGGCCCCGCCGGCATCTACGCCGCCGATGCCCTGTTGAAGTCCGACGCCGCCCAGCAGCCCGGGGTCTCCATCGACCTCTTCGAGCGGATGCCCGCGCCGTTCGGGCTGATCCGGTACGGCGTCGCGCCCGACCACCCGCGGATCAAGGGGATCGTCACCGCCCTCAACCAGGTCCTGAACAAGCCGCAGATACGTCTCTTCGGCAACGTCGACTACCCCGCCGACCTCACCCTGGACGACCTGCACCGCTTCTACGACGCCGTGGTCTTCTCCACCGGCGCCATGGCCGACCGGGCGCTCGACATCCCCGGTGTCGGCCTCGAAGGCTCCTACGGCGCGGCGGACTTCGTCTCCTGGTACGACGGCCACCCGGACGTGCCGCGCACCTGGCCGCTGGAGGCCGAGAAGGTCGCCGTCCTCGGCGCGGGCAACGTGGCCCTGGACGTGGCCCGGATCCTGGCCAAGACCGCCGACGAGCTGCTGCCGACCGAGATCCCCCCGAACGTCCACGAGGGCCTCAAGCGCAACCGGGCGCTGGAGGTGCACGTCTTCGGCCGCCGCGGCCCCGCCCAGGCCAAGTTCAGCCCGATGGAACTGCGCGAGCTCGACCACTCGCCGAACATCGAGGTGATCGTCAACCCCGAGGACATCGAGTACGACGACGGCTCGATCGCCGAGCGCCGTGCCGCCAAGCACGTCGACATGGTCGCCTCGACCATCGAGAACTGGGCGATCCGTGACACCGGCGACCGTCCGCACCGGCTCTACCTGCACTTCTTCGAGTCCCCGGTGGAGGTGCTGGGCGAGGACGGCGCGGTGCGCGGGCTGCGCACCGAGCGCACCGAGCTGGACGGCACCGGCAACGTCCGGGGCACCGGCCGGTTCACCGACTGGGACGTGCAGTCCGTCTACCGGGCCATCGGGTACTACTCGGACGAGCTGCCCAAGCTGCCGTTCGACCCGGTCTCCGGCACCGTCCCGAACGCCGCCGGGCGGGTGCTCGCCGCGGACGGCTCGCACCAGGACGCGGTGTACGTGACCGGCTGGATCAAGCGCGGACCGGTCGGCCTGATCGGACACACCAAGGGCGACGCCAACGAGACGGTCGCCTGCCTGCTCGCCGACCACACCGAGGGCCGCCTGCCCGGTGCCGTCGAGCCCGACCCGGAGGCGGTCGTCGCCCACCTGGGCGAGCGCGGGGTGCGGTACACCACCTGGCAGGGCTGGCACGAGCTCGACGCCCACGAGCGCGCGCTCGGCGCGGCGGAGGGGCGCGAGCGGGTCAAGGTGGTGGAGCGCGAGGACATGCTCCGGCACAGCGGGGCGTAGCGGGGCGGAGGCCTCGGAGGATCCGGGCCCGCAGGAGCCGGGGGCGCGTGGAGCGCTCCCGGCTCCTGCGTGTCGGGCCCGGGGCGAGGTGGCGGCTCCGGTCCTCCGTGCGCCCTCAGGTCCCGGTCCCGGGGCCCTCCCCGGCCTCCGCCTCCACCGGCTCCGGGGCGAGCAGGAGCGGCGGCTCCTCGTCCGCCGGGACCTCGTCCGGTGCGAGGTCCGGGCCGGCGGTGAACACCGCGGTCACGTCGTCGGCCCGGGCGTACAGCCCCGGGTCGACCACCGCCTCCGCGCGCAGCAGCAGTGCCGCCTCCGGCGCGGCGGCCGAGCGCTCCGGGAACGCCGCCGGGTCCACGCCGACCTGTCGGAGCGCGACCGGGTACGCCGCCACCGCGAGGGTCAGCCGGTCCCCGTCCAGGGACCGCTCCGCCCAGCCGTCGGTGGGCAGCAGGTGGAAGGCGCCGGACTCCTCGTGGCCGTGGGCCCCGAGCCGCGCCACCGCCCGCTCCCCGGGCGGGCCGTCGGGGTCGACGAGCAGCACCACCACGGGCGCGTCGGGGTCGTCGGGGTTGATGCCGCTGCGGACGAGGAGCCGGGCCACGGGTGACCTCCGGTCAGGACGGAAGGGGTGGGCGGGAGGGGCGGGACGGGTGGGACGAGCAGGAGGGGCGGGACGAGCGGGACGGGGGGAACGCTATCGGGTGCCACCGACACCGTCGGCCGGGGCGTCGGAGGGGCCGGTCGGGGCCGGCGCGGAGCCGGCCGGGAGCGTGCGTCCGCCCTCCCCGGCAGGCTCCTCCGGGAGGGCCCGGGCGCGCTCGCGCGGGCCGCGCGCGGCCGTGAGGTGGCGGGCCAGCGCGAGGGCGGCGAGCAGGGCGAGCAGGCCGCAGACACCGGGCCAGCCCGCCAGGACGTGGGCCCGCAGGCCGAGCCAGGAGCCCACGCTGCCGCCGAGGTAGCCGAAGGTCATGTAGGCGGTGTTCAGACGGCCCCTGGCATCGGCGCGCAGCTCGTAGACCCGGGTCTTGTTGGCGATCATGCCGGACTGCATCGCGACGTCCAGCAACAGCGTCCCGCTCACCAGGACGACCAGGCCAACCGCGCCGCCGCCCACCCGGTCGCCCGGCCCGCCCCGGCCGTCGGTCCCGCCCCCGGCCAGGAGGACGGCGGCCGCGGCGAGTGTGCCGAGCAGGCAGACCAGGTTCACCGGATCGGCGCCCCGCCGGTCCACCACCCGCCCGGCGAACGGCGTGCACACCATCGTCGCCGCGCCGACCAGGGCGACCAGGCCCACCGCCCGGGCGTCGAGCCCGTACGCCGGGCCGGTGAGCAGCAGCGGCAGGCAGGTCCAGACGGCCGAGAAGCCGGCGAAGACCGTGGCCTGGTAGAAGCCGGACCGGCGCAGCTCCGGCTCGGTGCGCAGCAGCCGCACGGGCGCGGCCAGCAGCGCCCGGTAGGACGGCCGGACGGCCGGGGCGACGGCGGTGACGTCCGGCAGGGCCCGGGTCAGGACCGCCGCGAGGAGCAGCGTCAGCGCCCCCGCCGCCAGATAGGGGGCGCGCCAGCCCAGCCACTCGCCGAGCGTGCCGCCGAACGCCCGGGCCAGCAGCATGCCGCCCGTCGATCCGCTCATCAGGGTGCCGATCACCGCCCCGCGCCGCTCGGCGGGCACCAGTCCCGCCGCCATCGGGGACACGACCTGGGCGGCGACCGCGGTGATCCCGACGGCGACGCTCGCGGCGGTCAGTACCGGCAGCGTCGGCGCGCACCCCGCCACGAGCAGCCCGAGGCCGGCGAGCCCGAGCAGGGCGACCAGCAGCGGGCGGCCGGCCAGCCGGTCGCCGAGCGGGACGAGCAGGAAGATCCCTGCCGTGTAGCCGATCTGGGTGGCCGTCACCACCACGGCGGCGGCCTCCTGCGAGGTACCGAGGCCGGAGGCGATCAGCGGCGTGATCGCCTGCGGGAAGTAGATGGTGCCCACGCCCACGGCGCAGGTGAGGGAGAGGAGCAGGAGCAGTCGGCGGGTCATACCGGGAGGTTGGCCCGGCCCGGCGCCGGCGCCAATCGATTTTGCACGGGCCTGCACGGGCCTGCACGGGCCGGGCCTCTACGGGCCTGCACGGGCATCACCTGCGGGCGGGGTGCCGGGGACCTCGCGGACGCCCGCTCCGCGCTCCCGCCGCAGCACCCGCGGACCGGGTCTGCGGGTGCTGCGCCGGCCGGGCCCGGCGGCCCGGGTGCGGGACGGTCGTCAGGCGCTGTAACGGCGGTGGACGGCGCTGTACCGGCGGCGGACGGTGCCGGGGGACCGGTCGAGGGACGGCGGTGACGGCGGTGACGGGGGTGACGGGGGACGGCTGTGACGGGGTGCGCGGACGGGTGGCCGGTACGGTCACCGGGGGCGGACGCACTGGGCCGTGACGTCGCGGGGAATCCCTCGTCCGCGCCGGAAGAGCGGGGAGTTCAGTGCGCCCGCGGCGGGGCCGACAGGTCGGCCGGGTCGGTGTTGGCGCCGCACAGCACGACGCAGACCCGCTCGCCGTCGGAGGGGCGGTAGCCGTACTCGTCGCTGTCACTGTCGGCGCCGTGGTCGCCGGGTGCGAGCAGGGCGGCGAGGGCGGTGGCCGCGCCGTGCTCGACCACGATCCGGCGCTCGTCCCAGAGCGTCCGCCTGGCCCGCACGATCGCCGCGTCCGGCACCAGCACCGTGCGGACGCCCGGCCCGCGTGCGGCGTCGACGGCCAGGGCGGTGGCCCGGCGGGCACCGAGCGAGTCGCCGGCGACCGAGTCGACCGTGACGTCCACCGGTCGGCCCGCCGCCCTGGCGGCGTGCAGCGCGCGGGAGTGCTCCGGCTCGACCGCCACCACGCGGACGCCGTGCTCCAGGGCCGCCGCGGCGACGCCCGCGAACAGTCCGCCGCCGCCCACCGCGACCACCACGGTGTCGAGGCCCGGGAGCCGCTCGTGGATCTCCTCCAGCAGCGTGCCCGCGCCCGCCGCGATCAGCGGGTGGTCGTAGGCGTGGCTCGCCAGCGCGCCGGAGGTTCGGGCGAACTCCTCGCACGCGGCCAGGGCCTCCGCGTACTCCGTGCCGACCAGCCGGACGTCCGCCCCGTACGAGCGCAGCCGGTCGATCTTCACCCGGGGCGCGGTGGCGGGGAGGAAGACGGTGGCCCGCACGCCCTGCTGCCGGGCCGCCCACGCGCACGCCAGCCCGGCGTTGCCGCCGGAGGCGATGGTGACCCCGGCGTCCGGCAGGGTGGCGGCCTCGCGGTGGGTCCGGAGGAAGTTCTGGGCACCGCGCGCCTTGAAGGAGCCGGTGTGCTGCAGGTACTCCAGGGCCAGCCACAGCTCGGGGCCGGCCGGGGTACCGACGGCGCCCGCGTCGCCCGTGCCGCCCGTGCCGTCGCCCGGGGCGAGGGCCACCGGCCGCACGCGCCCGGCGATCCGCTCCGCTGCCGCCTTGATGTCCTCGTAGCCGAGCTGCTGCTGGTGCATGTCGCCGCCTCCGCGATCGGTGCTGCCGGAGTCCCGGGGGGTGCCCGGACTCCGTGAGCCGGTGCCGGATCCGCCGTCCGGCGCTGCCTCCGGGCTCGCCGGTACGGTGTACCGGTACGTCGTACCGTACGCTGTTCCACATGCCCAGGTCATCCCCCTCCGCCGACCGCGCCACTCCCGAACGCATCGCCGTCGCCGCCCTGGCGATCGTCGACGGGCAGGGTCCGGGGGCCCTCAGCTTCCGGACCCTCGCCGCGCGGCTGGACATCTCCGTCGCCTCGCTTCAGCGCCGCTGCACCGACCTCGCGGGCCTGCTCGACCTGGTCACCGACCACCTCGCCGAGCGCCTTCCGGTGATTGCGCCGGGCACCGCCTGGACCGACGCCACCGAGGCCCGGTTCACGGCGCTGTACCGCCTGCTGACCGGTCACCCCGGGCTGGTCGCGCTGCGCGGCAGCCGCCCCTGGCTCGGGCGGAACCTGCTCGCCCGCCTGGTGGAGCCGCAGCTCGCCGACAGCGTCGCGGCCGGCATGACCCCTGCGGAGGCGATGACCGCCTACCGGCGGATGTACCTGCTCACCCTCGGCAGCGCGAGCTTCGTCGACCACCGCGACCCCGTCGCCAGCCGCTCCGTGACCCGCACCGCCCTGGCCGCCCTCGACCCCGACGAGTACCCCCTGCTGGCCGGTCACGTCGCGGAGTACCTGCCCGTCGTGACCGATCACGAGGTGTACTACGGCGCCCTGCGCCACCTCATCGCCGCCGCCGCGCCGGCCGCGCCCCCGGTTGCCCGAACGCACCCGGGCGCCCGAGTGCCTGCGTGCGGAACCGGGGAGTCACCTGGGAGTATCCCGGTATCCGTACGGAAGCCGTGCGGCTGCGACGAACGACGGACGTGAACGGAAGGTGGGCGACATGATCGGTGCGGTGCTGATCGGCATCCTGGCACTCGTCGTCGGGGGCTGTGTCTGCGTGGTGTGGGCCGACCGGGGCGGACCCCGGTGGACCCGTGCGGTGGCGGCCGTCACCGTGGGGTCGGGGCGCGTCCTGCGTCGTTACCAGAAGGCCGGGGGCCGCCGGACGGGCGGCGGCGCCCTCATGGGCGACAACGGCGACGCGGGGTAGCCGCGGAGCGCCCTTGCGGGGGCGCGGAGGGGGAGGGGCGGGTGCCGATGGGCAGGGTCGGAGCACCTTTGTGAGCCGCGGAAATGTGCCGATCGGTACAGGCGGGCGGGGGTGGTGGGGCGGCAGGCTGTGAGGTGTCGGGCCACCGCCGTGGAGGCCCGGGAATCGAGGTTCCGTGATGGCCTTCGCCCTCGCCGCCGTGGGTCGCCCCGAGGTCCCCCTCGCCCTCGCCCTCCGCGTGGCGCGACGCCAGTGCTGCGCGCCGCCGCCGGCGCCCGACGACCCCGGGGCGCGGGTGGTGCCCCGCCGGGCGTGCCCCCGATGGTTCAGCCTTCCGGTGATCCGTGCCCCTAGAGGCACCTGCGGTCCGTACCGGGGGCACGGGGGCGGAGTCGCGTTGACGTCCCGTCAGTCCGTGCCCAAGGCTGTCCGCGGGCCGCTCGCAGGGACCGGACCCGCCCGCCGCGCCGTCACCTCCGGTAACGCCGATGGGCAGGACGGGCTCCGCCCCGGCGGCCCCCGTCGCTGCGGCTGCCGCAGGGCCGGGCCCCGGGACCCGTGCCGCCGGCGTGTCCCACGGCACGGGGAACCTCGCGCGGTGCACCGCCGGCTGGTCCTGGCGGGCCGTCGCCCAAGACCGCCCGGCCCCGCCGCCACGGGGCCGGGCCTCCCCCTCCTGCTCGGGTGCGTTCCGGGCCATGGCGTTCTGCCGGTCCGCTGTCGAGGTCCGGCAGTTGGTGCCCCCCACTCGGTCAACCCCTCGAAGGTCGGCGGACCGCGGCGGGCCCTGGGCGACCGCCGGGGCAGCCCGATGGGGAGAGCGATCGATCGATCGATCGACCCCGCCACCGTAGACGGAGGCGAATCCGCGGTGGTCCGCCGGAGCCGTCCGCCGGATCTGCCCCGGGGCGGTCAGAAGTCGTAGACCGCCCCGGTGGCGCGGAGCAGCGTGCAGTGGTTGCCGTAGGTGTGGTGGAAGGAGAGCGGCCGGCCCCGGTACGTCCCGGAGGCGGTCACGGTGTACGGGTCGTACTCCTGGGTGCAGGCACCCGGGTTGACGTCGAGCTCGCCGATGTTGCCGTTGACAGAGTCGATGAGTCGACACGCCGTGAGGGGATCGGGGTGGGTGGTGGCGGCGTCGGGCGGGCAGTCGAGCAGCACCGCGCGGGGCGTCCCGGCGGTCGGCGTCTCACCGTGGGTCACGGTGAGACGAAGGCTGGTGTCCGTGGCCGGGGAACTCGCCCCCGGCACGGGCGTGATGGCGTGGGCGGCGTTCACGAGGCCGCCGGCGAACAGGGCGGTCGCGAGGAGGGCGATGGTTCGGGTCGTCTTCACGACCGTCGCAACGAACCGTCACCGCCCCGGTCACGGCCGGTCGCCGCCCCGGAGTGGGAAGTCGGGCCCGCCGACTTCCCACGCGCAGGCGGGCCGCCGACCGGAGAAGGACCCGTGCGCGGGGGCGGGGCGGTCAGGTGGGGCGGTCAGGCCGGGGTTCTTCGGTGGGCGTGGGTTCTTCGGTGGACGGGGGAACGGGGACGGTGGTGCGGAGGCGGTCGAGGAGGACGCGGGCGGCGGGGCCGGCCGGGCCGGCGGTGCGCCAGGCGAGGGCGATGCGTGCCCGGATCGCCGGGTTGACGATCGGCAGTGCCCGCAGGTGGCCGTCGAGATCGGGGTCGTTCTCGCTCACCGGCAGTACCGCGACGCCGAGGCCGCGGGCGGCGAACCGCGCGAGCAGTGGGGGAGCCGCCGCCTCGAACGCGACGCGGGGGCGGAACCCCGCCCGGGCGCAGGCCCGTTCGAGTGCCGCGCGGACCCCGGTGCCGGGCGGCAGGCAGATCAGCGCCCGGTCGCGAAGTGCGGCGAGCGGGACACCGGTGCTCCGGTGGGCCGCGAGGAGCGGGTCGTCGGGTGCGGCGACGACCGCGAGCGGAGTGTCGATGACGGTCTGCAGGGACAGTCCGGCCGGGGGTGCCTCGTCGGTCGGCCCGAGAACGGCGATGTCGAGCTCACCCGAGAGGACCGCCGCCTGCATCCGTTCCGAGGTGTCCTCCCTGAGCGCGATCTCCAGCTCGGGGTGCGCGTCATGGAAGTCCGCGAGGAACCCCGCGATGTCGAAGGCGTGGCCGCCGGAGCCGGGGACGAGGCCGAGCGAGACCCGCCCGCGCAGCAGTCCGGTGAACGCGTCGGCGGTCTGCCGCACCCCGTCCGCGGCGGCCAGGGCGGACCGGGCGTACGGCAGCACCGCCCGCCCCAGCTCGGTGAGCGTGACCGACCGGTGGGAGCGGTCGAGCAGTGGCTGGCCCAGCTCCTTCTCCAGTTGCCGGATCTGAGCGCTCAGGCCCGGCTGGGCCAGGTGCAGGCGGGCGGCGGCGCGGGTGAAGCCGCCCTCCTCGACCACGGTGACGAAGTAGCGCAGCTGGCGGAGCTCCATAACCGGTGATTCTAGAGAACAGCAGAACCATCTATTGGACGTATGCAGCCGGCGGTCGGCAGGCTTGACGACCATGGAGAAGGCGATGAGTGACGCGCGGGCGGCTGCCGGAACGGGCCCCGGAGCAGACCTGGCAGCGGACTTCGGGGCGGGGGTCAGGGCGGCCGTCGCGGCGGAACGCCGCGAGCTGGCCGAGGTGTTCGAGAGCCTGCCGGTCGGAGACTGGGGCGCACCCAGCCTCTGCGAGGGGTGGCGGGTCCGTGAGGTGGTCGCCCACATGTCGACGGGGTTCCGGCTCTCCCTGCCGAGGATGCTGGGGGAGATGGTCAGGGCGCGGGGGAACCTGCACCGGATGACCGACCGGGTCGCCCGCCGGGACGCGGCCGCGTACTCCCCGGACCAGCTCTGCGGCTTCCTGCGGGACAACGCGGACCACCCGTGGACACCGCCGGTCGGCGGGGTCGTAGCCGCACTCGCCCACGACGTGGTGCACGGGCTGGACGTGACGGTCGCCCTCGGACTGGAGCGCAAGGTCCCCGAGGACAGGCTGTCCGTTCTGCTCGATGCCGTCAGGCCCCGCGATCTCCGGTTCTTCGGCGTCGACCTGACCGGGGTGCGACTGGTCGCCGACGACCTCGCCTGGTCCTGCGGCCACGGGGACGCCGTCTCCGGGTCCGCCCAGGACCTCCTCCTGGTGACCTTCGGCCGCAGGCTCCCGCCGGGCCGCCTCCACGGCGGGCCGAGCAGCCGCTTCACCACCCGGTGACCCGCGTGCGCATCCGACTCCTCCGGGCGGTCTCGCTCCTCTCCGGCGGGCTGCTGGCCGGCGCCTTCGGCTACGGCGCCGCCAACCTCGTCCCGACGTTCAACGCCGTGCCGCTCGACATGAGGCTCGACTTCCACACCGCGCTGATGACGATGAACGGGATCACCGTGCAGGGCACGATGGCGGTCGCGGCCGTCAGTGCCTTCGCCCTGGCCCACGCGGAGCGCGGCCGTTCGCGCGCCCTCGCCGGCGGGGCGGGGCTGCTGGTGCTCGCGTCCTTCCTGATCACGCGGTTCGGCAACGTCCCCATCAACGGCCGCATCAGGCAGTGGGCAGCCACCGCGCCGCCACCGGACCACGCGGAGGTCCTGCGCCGCTGGGAGCTGTTCAACGATCTGCGCACCGTGACCGCCGCCGTCGCCTTCGGGCTCCTGGTCCTCCTCGTCCTGCCCCGGGGGCCCGGCGCCGCCCCCTCGGACGTGGAGAACCCCGCTCCGCGGGCCTGACGGAGCCCCGGCGAGCGGGCTCGGGCGAGCCGCCGCCGGGCGTGAGGCGCCGGGCGTGCGGTCCGGGCGTTAGGAGTCCTGGACGAGCAGCCGGCCCCGGGTGCCGTCCTCGGAGACGAAGGCGAAGAGCCTCGGCGAGGACCCGAGTTCGAGGCGGAACGGCAGCCAGTTGGTGTCGAGTTGCAGCAGCAGCCGCCACGGGCCGCCGTCCGGCCACTGGTCGCCCTGGAAGAACGACGGCGTCCCGCCGATCTTGTCGCCGTCGATCCGTTCGATGTGCTGGTACCGGTCGAGCGGGGGCAGTGCCGCGACCTCCGGACCCGTCAGGAAGCCGGGGTCGTCGACGAGGTGGAGGGCGGGGGTGAACTCCACCGCGGAGCCGTCGCGGTCGAAGAGCCCGGGCCCGGTCGTCAGCGGGCGGACCGGGCCGGTGTGGTCGCCGCCGGGCTGCACGATCACCGCGTTCTCGCCGCCGTCGGGGTCGATGACGTCGGGGTCGAAGAACGCCTCTCCGTGATCGGCGTGGGTCACGAAGAGGTAGGCCGTCCGGCCGCGGCCGGCCGGGCCGAGGACCGGCTCAAGCTCGATCTGGGCGACGAAGCGCATCGGCCGGTCCCAGGCCGCGCTGACCGGCCACTGGGGCTCCGTCCGCCAGACGGGCCGGCCGCCGAACCTGGCGACGGGTGTGTCGGCCGGGCGGCCGGTCGGGGCGTAGCCCCCGATGCGGAGTGATCTCACCATGCCCGGCATCGTGCCAGTCGCCGCCGACAGCCCGGTCCGCCCTGTTCGTCGGCCGGTCCCGGTCCCGGTGCCGGTCCGCCCGTCGTCATCCCGAGGAATCACTCCGCGGAATCACCCCGAGGAGCAGGGGAGCCGTCGGCGGTCACCCGGACGAACGGCTGGGCGCGGTCCGGACCGGGGAGCGGTGAACGCGGCGGAGCGGGAGGCCGGCGGAGCGGGAGGCCGGCGGAGTGGGAAGTCGGCGGAGCGGGAAGCCGGTGGGTCCGACTTCCCGCTCCGGGGCCCGTGCCCGGTGGGGGAAGGCCAGGTCAGGCGGTGAAGTGGGGGGAGCGGGTCTCCACGGCCTTGACGAAGGCGGTCCACTCGGCCTGGTCGAAGGCGAGGTGGGGTCGGGCGGGGTGCTTGTCGTCGCCGAGCCAGACATCGCCGTTGGTGAAGCGGGCGATGATCACACAATTGCCGTTGCCGTCACCGGAGAAGGGGGACTTGGCCCACTCGGCGTCGGCGGGGTTGTGGGCGTAGGGATCGTGCTTCTGGCTCACGTCAGCTCTTCCAGCTTGCGTTCAAGGGCGGTGATGGTGTCGGCGGGAGACAGCGCGTGCCGCTCGACCCGGGAGAAGGCCCGCTCGGCTCGTCGAACGTCGCGCCCCGCCCTACGCGGGAGCATACCGCCGACGGCTTCGATGAAGACGAAGCCGTTTTCGGTGTCGCCGGGGAACTGCATGAGCGTCACCCCGGACGACAGGATGCCCGGCCGACCAGCACTGAGCGGCACCATCCGCAGTGTCACGTTGGGCAGTTGGGCGACGGCGACGGCGTGCTCGATCTGCCGGGCGAGGACGGCGCGGTCACCGGCGACCAGCAGCGCGATCTCCCCGAAGTAGGCCTCCAGGGTGAGGACCGGTTCGTCGGAGAGACGCCGCTGGCGGATGATCCGGACCTCCGCGCCCGCCTCGACGCGTTCCTCGTTGGGGGAGTCCAGGCCGGCCGCGATCATCTCCATCGCGTACGCCTCCGTCTGGACGAGGCCGGGGAACCCGGAGGGGAAGTAGTCGAGCATGGAGGAGGCCTCGGCCTCCAGCGCCAGGTACTCGGCGAAGGCGGGTGTGATCGCCTCGGCGTAGTCGAGGTTCCGCCACCACTGTTTCGTCGGGCCGTTGCCCAGGAGGTTCTCGTAGTACTCGCGGTCCGCGCCGGTGACTCCGTAGTAGTCGAGGAGTGTCGCGAGGTCCCTGGGACCGACGGGCTGGTCGGCGCGCTCCATCTTGCTGAGGCGGGCGGCGCTCCAGCCGTCCAGACCGCTGGTGACCTCCAGGAGTTTCTTGTTCTGCTCCAGCCGCAGGGCTCGCAGTTCGTCGCCGAGTCTGATCTGCCGGATCGTGGAGAGGTCGGTGGTCAAGTGGGTCCCTCCCTTCGGATGTCGGGGCCCAGTCTCGTCGCACGCGGCGCCGGGACTCAAGCCGTCCGGATGCGGAGCGATCCGGACGTCAATCGGCCTCCAGCACCGGAGAGTTGCTGCTGCCGCTGATCATTGGCCGTCACCCGGACGGATGACCGGGCGAGGGCCGGGCGAGGGCCGGGCAGGGGCCGGGCGAGCCGGGTGCGGACCCGTCGGCCCCCCGGCACGGCGCTCGCGCCGTCCTTCCGGGCGGTCACCCGCAGCGATGGCCGCCGGCCGCCCGGCCGCCGGCCCGCCCGGCAGGCCGCAGACCGGCGGCGCGGCTGCCCGCCGCCGCCCACTGCTGCCCTCCGTCACCGCCCGGTGCCCCGGACACCGGGAGCGCGGGCCCGGCAACGTGCTGATCTGACCGGGGGCACCGGGTGTGTCACGCTGGTTGATGGGGCGGTGCCGGTGCACGACCGAGATCGGGAGGCACATGATGGCCGAGATCAGCGTGAACGGGGTGTCGCTGTACTACGAGACCCGTGGCGCCGGTCCGGGGCTGGTGCTGGTGCACGGGTCGTGGACCGACGCCGACAGCTGGTCGCGCGTCCTGCCGGGGCTGGCCGAGGAGACCACCGTCGTGGCCTACGACCGGCGCGGTCACAGCCGCAGCGACGACCTGCTCACCCAGGGTTCCGTCTACGAGGACGCCGCCGACCTGGCCGCGCTGATCGTCGGGCTCGGGCTCGCACCCGCCTACGTCTGCGGTGACTCCTACGGCGCCCTGATCGCCCTCCGGCTCGCCGCCGCCCGCCCCGATCTGCTGCGCGGCGTGGCCGTCCACGAACCGCCCGCGACCGGCACCCTGCTCGCCGACCCGGAGCTGCGGCCGCTGGGCGTGGCCTTCGCGGAACGGATCTCCGCCGTCCGGGAGCTCCTGGAGCAGGCCGAGTCGGCCGCCGCCGCCGAGCGGTACGTGGACACCATCGCCTTCGGTCCGGGGGCCTGGGAGCAGCTCCCCGCGCCCGTCCGGCACACGTACATCCGCAACGCGCCCACCTACCTCGACGAACTGCGCGACCCGGACGCCCTCGACCTCGACCTGACCGCCCTGAACCGCTTCACCGAACGCGTCCTGCTCACCCAGAGCGACGACAGCGAGCCGATGTACGGCGAGATCCTCGACCTGATCGATCTCTCCCTCCCCAAGCCCGACCGCCACGTCTACCCCCACGCCGGTCACGCTCCGCACCTGTCCGAGCCCGAGGAATGGGTCCGCACCACGCTCCCCCGCGCCCTGGGATGAGTCCGGGCGGAGGGCGCGAAATCCCCGCCGCCGACCGCGCCGCCGCCGCGGTGCCGAGGTGATCATCAACGACGCGGCCCGCTCCGGGGCCGGAGCCGCCCGTCGGCCGGGGGCGTGATCACCCGCTCCGGTCGGCCGCGAGATCCGCGGCCCCCGGAGGACCGGGCCCGAGCACCGGGGCCTATCCGGTGACGTGTGGCTGCAAGGCGTCCCGGATCTGCTGGACATAGGGTTCGGCCTCGCGTTGTTCGAACCGGGGGCCGCTGGCACGGGTCAGGGCGGCCCGGGGGCACGGTTCGGCCTGCGGTGTCGCCTCCGGCCTGAACCTGTCGCCGGCGAACTCCGGGCTCGCGAGGAGTTTGCCGGTGCGGGCCTCGTACACGGTCACCCGGTAGGTGGCCTTGTACAGGAAGCTGCGGAAGTCGGCGCCGCCGGGAACCCCGAACGGATCGGGCTCGTAGTCGCAGCTCTTGACGAACTCACCCCGGCCGACCTTTTCGACGCACGCCACGAGTTGGACCTTCGCCGGATCGGTCGGATCCCAGATGTCCAGCGCGGCCGGGTCGAAGAGTTCCGGGGATTCGTCGCGCACGTTCCAGAAGCCGGACACGACAACCGGCCGCGGCCCGCTCGCAGCGTGCGGAGCGGCCTGATCGAACCCCCGGGGCTTCTCGCACATCGCCCGGTAGCCGTAGACGGTGAACGGCTCGTCGTCCTGGAGGAGAACGTAGCCGCCGACACCGAGGCCCGATGCCACAGCCAGACAGATCACCCATTTGATCAACGGTCGCACCGCTAGTCACCCGCCGCCGCCCGGCTCATGATTGGCTGTCACCAACCGCACGCAGTCTCGCACGCCCCGCCGCGATCGGGTAGGGCACTCGGGCCGGGCTCGTCGGCATGCAGGGACAGCACCGCGACGTCGCCGCCGAAGCCCACCACGAGCGAGCCTTCCGGGGTCACGGTCAGCGCATGGACCGGCGCGGGAAACACCAGCTCCCGGCCGATCTGCCGCCCGGCGGCCGGCTCCCACAGGCACACCGTTCCGTCCGAACCACCGGTGACGACCCGGAGTTCTCCACCGATCACCGCGGTCACCACCGCGGACACGGTGCCTTCGTGGCCGACCAGCCTGCCGACTTCCCGTCCCATGACCAGGTCCCACACGCGCACGGTGGCGTCGTGACCTGCCGTGATCGCGTGGGCTCTGCCGCCGACGACCGCCGTCGCGACCGCCCACGCCTCGCCGTCGTGGCCCGGCAGGGGTTCCCCGACCGGTTGTCCGGTGGTCAGGTCCCACTGCCAGATCCTGCCACCGCTCGTACAGCCCACCGCACGGGGCCTGTCGTCGATCACCAGCGTGTCGACGGCCATCAGGAAGTCGTCGTGTCCGGTGAGTTCGCCGACCTGTTCCCCACTGGCGAGATCCCAGACCCGCACGGACACGTCGTCGTCGCTGGCGAGCACACACGGTCGCCCCTGGACGACAGCCGTGCCCAGGCACCACACCTCACCGTCGATCCCCGGCAGCTCGCCCGTCCGCCGGCGGGTGGCCAGGTCCCACGTGAGTACCGCCCAGTCGCCGGCCGTGACGACGCACGGCCGACCGTCCACGACCTCCGTCGCCACCGCCCACACCCTGCCGTTGAGGCCGCTCACGGGCCCGCCGACCGGTTGGCCGGTCTCAAGGTCCCGCACCCGGACCGTCCGGTCCTTGCTGCCGGTGACCACGACGTGGCGGCCGTCCGAGAAGGTTGTCACCAGCGCGTCAACACCGGAGGTGTGACCGGACGGGTTCATCCGGAAGTGCGGGTCGCTCTGCGCGCCGGTGGACCACAGCACCTGCCATCGCTCGGTGCCGGCATCCTCCACCGGCACGGCGGCGATCCGTGCCGACAACTCCCGGTCCCCGTAACGAGCCGCGTCCAGGGCCAGCAGCTGCCGCCGAACCCACGGTGGCGCGTCCCGGTGCACGTCCACCGACGCCCGGTAGACCGCGGCCATCAGTCGCGCACCGGAATCCGCCTCGGAAGCCGGCAACCCCGGGATCCGCTCCGGATCGGCGTTGACCAGCCAGGGCAGGTCCGTCCAGCACCCTTCCGCCCCCGACGGATCCGATGCCGAAGCGGTCATATGAACGTCGTCACGCATGGCCGGAACTCTAGTGCTGCGGCCGGACAGGTCCGCCGGTTCGGACCGAGCTGCGCTCCCGAGCGGCCGTCCGCCCCGGCGGATGCCTTTCCCGCTTCGGATGCGGGCGCGTTCCTCGTGTTCGGCGGCCAGGGCGTCACGGCGGCCCGCTTCGGCGTTGTGCCGGCGCAGGCAGGTGTGCTGGGCCCGGGTCTGCACGGGGTGGTCGGGGTGGCCGGAGTCGGCGACGGTGAACCGCGACCCCGTCGAGCAGGACGCTCCCGCCCCGCGGGCGGACCGGGGTCAGCCGCCGAGGGAGGTGCGGACGGCGTCCACCAGGAGGTCGGCACGGGGGTCGCCGTGGCCGATCATGCGGTTGGCGGTGTAGGCGAAGGCGACGCCGAAGTCCGGGTCGGCGAAGGCGAACTGGCCGCCGGCGCCGTCGTTGCCGAAGCTGCGGGGGCCGAGCATGGGGCGGAAGGCGGGGGAGGGGAGCAGGAAGCCGGAGCCCCAGCGGGCGCCCGCGTCGAAGCCGAGGAAGCCGGGGCCGGAGGAGATCTCGCGGGTGGCGTCGGCGACGGTGGCGGGGGTGAGGAGGGCGTCGCGGTGCCCGCCGTCGGGAGTGGTGACGCCGGTGACGGCGGCGGCGAACAGGGCGGAGAGGCCGGTGGCGGAGGCGACGGCGCCCGCACCGGGGAGTTCGACGGCGTGCAGGGCGGGGTCGTTCCAGCCGTGCGGTTCGTCGAGGCCGGGGAAGACCAGGGCGCCGTTCATCGTCACGATGCGGGTGAGCAGGTGCTCCGGGCCGGGCATCGGGCGTCGGCCGCCGGCCTCGGCGAGGCGGGCCAGGCGCGGGAGTTCGGCGGCGGGCAGGCCGAGCCGGACGTCGAGGCCGAGCGGTCCGGCGAGCGTCTCGCGGAACCAGGTGCCGGGAGTGAGGCCGGTGATCCGGCGGATCACCTCGCCGACCGCGAAGCCGAACACGTGCCCGTGGTACTCGTGGGCGGTGTCCGGCTCCCAGAGCGGCCGCTGCTCCTCGATCGCGCGGACCACCGGTGTCCAGGCGGCGACCTCGTCGAAGGTGAGCACGGCGTCGAGCGCCGGGACGCCGGCGCGGTGGGCGAGCACCATCCGGGTGGTGACCGCCTGCTTGCCGTTCCGGGCGAACCCGGGCCAGTAGCGGGCGACCGGCGCGTCGAGGTCGAGCCGGCCCCGTTGCGCGAGCAGGTGCGCGCAGACCGAGACCACGGCCTTGGCGCAGGAGAAGACCGGGACGAGGGTGTCCGCCTCCCAGGGCCGGCCGGTGCGCTCGTCCGCCGTACCGCCCCACAGTTCGACGACCTTGCGCCCGCCCGCGTGGACGGTGACGGCGGAGCCGAGCTCGGGGAAGTCGGCGAAGTTGCGGGCGAAGGCGTCGGCGACCGCGCCGAACCCCTCGTCGGCCCAGCCCTGTCGGTCGTTCTGCATGGTGCGGGTCCGTCTCCTCGGCGCAGGATCGATGGCCGGCCCACGGTATGCGGTGGCCGGTGCGCGGGGGAAACGATTTGATGCGGTGACATCAGCGGCGAACCGCCCTGACGCCAGGGTTTCCTGCGTGGCAGCAGTCAACGGGGCACTGGTCGGAGGCCGCTACCGGCTCGTGGAGCCGATCGGCCGGGGCGGCACGGGGCAGGTCGCCGGCCGCCGCGATCACCCGGGCACCGGACGGCGCGCTGCCGGTGGCGCGGGTGGCCGCGATCGGTGCCGCCGTGGTCAAGGCGCTCCGGCAGGCGCCCGCCGCGGGATCGCGGTCAACATGCTGCTGCTCGGCACCGGGCCCGGCTGCTCCGGCTGCTGGTCCCGGGCAGCAGACCGCTCGACCGGGGCGGGGACGGTTGCGGGGGCGGTTACGGGGGCGGCCACGGCGGGGGGAACGGCGCTCGGACCCGCGGCCGGCACCGAGGCCGCGGCCGGTACTGGTCGCGAGCGCGACCGCGACCGGGCCACCGGAGCGTTCGAGGAAGCGGACGGCGAGGAACGCGGCGAACGCCGGGGCGCGGGAACTCCCCGCTCGCGGCGGCCCTTCCCCGGCAACCGGCGGGCTCCGCCCGCCACTTGGCGCCGGCCGCGGTGGTGCGTTCGTACAGCGAGTTCCGGCGGCCGGAGCCGTTGAGCAGTGCGGAGTCCGCACCGGCGGCACCCGGGGCCGCTGACCTGCGACACCTGCGAAAGCCGGGTCCCGCGGGTCGGAATGTGCTGGACAGCACGGCCGGTGCGACGGAAGGTGGCCCCATGGAGTTCACCCATCTCGGCCGCACCGGCCTGACCGTCTCCCGACTCTGCCTGGGCACCATGAACTTCGGCCCGCACACCGAGGAGTCCGACGCCCATCTGATCATGGACAGCGCCCACGAGCGGGGCATCAACTTCTTCGACACCGCGAACGGCTACGGCCGTGACGCCGAGGGCAACCACAAGGGTCGCACCGAGGAGATCATCGGCCGCTGGTTCGCCAAGGGCGACGGCCGCCGCGAGAAGACCGTGCTCGCCACCAAGGCCTACGCCCCGATGGGCGACTGGCCGAACGAGGGCAGGCTCTCCGCCCTCGCCATCCGCCGCGCGGTCGAGGCCAGCCTGCGCCGCCTCGGCACCGACTACATCGACCTGTACCAGATGCACCACATCGACCGGGACACGCCCTGGGAGGAGATCTGGCAGGCGATGGAGGTCCTGGTCGCCCAGGGCAAGATCATCTACGTCGGCTCCAGCAACTTCGCCGGCTGGCACATCGCCCAGGCCCAGGAGGCCGCCCGCGGGCGCCACTTCCTCGGTCTCGTCAGTGAGCAGTCCCTCTACAACCTGCTCGACCGCGCGATCGAACTGGAGGTGATCCCCGCCGTCGAGCACTACGGCCTCGGACTGCTCCCGTGGTCCCCGCTGCGCAGCGGCGTGCTCGGCGGCGCCCTGCGCAAGGAGCGCGAGGGCGCCCGCGTCCGCGGCGCGCTGCCCCACGCCGGCGAGATCCTGGAGGCCAACCGGCCGCGGATCCAGGAGTACGAGGACCTCGCCGCCGAACTGGGCGAGGACCCGGCCGACCTGGCGCTCGCCTGGCTGCTCTCCCGCCCCGCCGTCACCGCCCCGATCGTCGGCCCGCGCACGATCGCCCACCTCGACGCCGCCGTCCGCACCCTGGACATCAAGCTCGACGACGAGGTCCTCGCCCGCCTCGACGAGCTGTTCCCCGGCCACAAGCCCGCGCCGGAGGACTACGCCTGGTAGGAGTCCGGCAGGGACGCCCGGTGCCGGGCCCGCCGCCGTGCGGGCCGGGTGCCGGGCGTTCGCGCGTCGGGGGCGTTGCTGTTGCCGCGTCGGGGCGCCGGGGCGCTGTGGGCACCGGGGCACCGGAAACACGAAGGCGACGAGGGATGTCCACTCGCCGCCACTTTCAAGGTATAGCGCACGGGGGGTCTTGCGGCAAGGGGGAGGGGAGGGCGCAGAATCGTCGGCCTGAGCCCGGGAGGGGCGGAAATCGGCGGGCTCACGGGAGTTCATCCGGATCCGTCCCGGTTGGTCCCGGGTACTCCCGGGCGGGACGTGTCGGGGAATCGTGGAACGGGGCGTTGTGGTGATGACGGACGTGATCGTGGTCGGCGGCGGGCCGACCGGGCTGATGCTGGCCTGCGAGCTGCGGCTGCACGGGGTGGACGTGCTCGTCCTGGAGCGGCTGGCGGAGCCGACCCGGCAGTCCCGGGGGCGGGGGCTGCACGCGCGCAGCGTGGAGATCATGGACCAGCGCGGGCTGCTGGAGCGGTTCCTCGCGGAGAGCGAGAAGTTCCGGGTCGGCGGGCTGTTCGGCGGGATCGTCAAGGACTGGCCGGAGGGTCTGGACACCGCCCACTCCTACGGGCTGGCCACCCCGCAGACGGTCACCGAGCGGCTGCTCGACGCGCGGGCCCGTGAGCTCGGCGCCGTGATCCGGCGCGGTTGCGAGGTGACCGGGCTGAGCCAGGACGCGGACGGGGTGGGGGCCGAGCTGGCGGACGGCACCGTGCTGCGCTCGCGCTTCCTGGTCGGCTGCGACGGCGGGCGCAGCACGGTGCGCAAGGCGCTGGGGGTCGGGTTCCCCGGCGAGCCGGCCGCCGTCGAGACGCTGATCGGCGACATGGAGCTGACCGAGGACCAGGCGAAGATCGCCGCCGTGGTCGCGGAGGTCCGCCGGACCGAGCTGCGGTTCGGCGTGGCCCCCGACGTGGACGGGCAGGCCGGGGTGGCGCGGATCATCGTGCCGGCCGACGGCGTCGCGGAGGACCGGGGGAGCGCGCCCACCCTGGAGGAGTTCAAGGAGCGGCTGCGGGCCGTCGCCGGGACGGACTTCGGCGCGCACTCGCCGCGCTGGCTGTCGCGGTTCGGCGACGCCACCCGGCAGGCCGAGCGCTACCGGGTCGGGCGGGTGCTGCTGGCCGGCGACGCGGCCCACATCCACCCGCCGACCGGCGGACAGGGCCTCAACCTCGGTGTGCAGGACGCGTTCAACCTCGGCTGGAAGCTCGCCGCCGAGGTCGCCGGCCGGGCGCCGGAGGGGCTGCTGGACACCTACCAGGCGGAACGGCACCCGGTGGGCGCCCGGGTGCTGGAGAACACCAGGGCCCAGATGACCCTGCTCGGCAGCGAGCCGGGGCCGACCGCGCTGCGGCGGCTGCTCGGGAGGCTGATGGACTTCCCGGAGGTCAACCGCTACGTGACGGGCATGATCACCGCCGTCGACGTGTGCTACGAGTTCGGCGAGGTTCCCGGCGGCGCGGTCGCTCCCGGCGGGGACCTGCCGGGCGCGGAGCTGATCGGCCGTCGGCTGCGGGACGTGCCGCTGTCGGACGGGCGGCGCCTCTACGGGCTGATGCACGGCGGCCGGGGCCTGCTCCTGGACCGCACCGGCGGGCGCCTCGGGGAGGCGGCGGAGGGCTGGGCGGACCGCGTCGACCACGTCGTGGACGAGGCCGTCGGCGGGGAGGGCGGCGGGGACGGTCGCGAGGCGGTCCGCGACGGTGTCGGCGAGGCGGCGGTGCCCGCCGTCCCCGCGGCGCTCGCCACCCCCGCCGTCCTGCTGCGGCCGGACGGTCACGTGGTGTGGACCGGGACCGACCGGACCGGTCTGGGCACCGCGCTCACCCGTTGGTTCGGCACGCCCGTGGCGGGAAGCGGCCCGGGACGCTGAGCGGCCCGTCCCCGTCCGTCCCCGCTGTCCGCGTCCGCTCGCGCTGCCCCGTCCGGCAGCCCTGTCCCCGTCCGGCCGCGT
>NZ_JBHJRC010000122.1:0-22134 GCF_042261735.1 Kitasatospora sp. NPDC056327
GTCCGTTCCCGGACGGGGGGCCTCGTACCGAACCCGGCTGCTCAGCCCGCGAGCTCGGCGGCGACCAGCTCGGCCAGCTGGACGGCGTTGAGCGCGGCGCCCTTGCGCAGGTTGTCGTTGGAAACGAACAGCGAGAGGCCGTTCTCCACCGTCTCGTCGGCGCGGACCCGGCCGACGTAGCTCGGGTCCCGGCCGGCGGCCTGGAGCGGGGTGGGGATCTCGCTGAGCTCGACGCCGGGGGCGCCGGCCAGCAGCTCGACCGCGCGCTCGGGGCTGATCGGGCGCTCGAAGCGGGCGTTGATCTGGAGCGAGTGGCCGGAGAAGACCGGGACGCGCACGCAGGTGCCGGCCACCTTCAGCCCGGGGATGCCGAGGATCTTGCGGCTCTCGTGGCGGAGCTTCTGCTCCTCGTCGGTCTCGTTGGAGCCGTCCTCGACGATCGCACCGGCCAGCGGGACGACGTTGAAGGCGATCGGGCGCCGGTAGACCTTGGGCTCGGGGAACTCGACCGCCGAGCCGTCGTGGGCGAGCGCGGCGGCGCCGTCGACGACCTTGGCCGCCTGGTCCCGGAGCTCGGCCACCCCGGCCACGCCGCTGCCGGAGACGGCCTGGTAGGTGGAGACGACGAGGGCGGCGAGACCGGCCTCCTCGTGCAGCGGGCGCAGCACGGGCATGGCGGCCATCGTGGTGCAGTTCGGGTTGGCGATGATGCCCTTGGGGCGGTCGGCGATCGCCTCCGGGTTGACCTCGGAGACCACCAGCGGGACCTCGGGGTCGCGGCGCCAGGCGGAGGAGTTGTCGATGACGACGGCGCCGGCGGCGGCGGCCTTGGGGGCGAGCGCCTTGGAGGTGGAGCCGCCGGCCGAGAAGATCACCACGTCGAGACCGGTGTAGTCGGCCGTGGCCGCGTCCTCGACGGTGATCTCGGTGCCCTGCCAGGGCAGCGTGCGTCCGGCCGAACGGGCCGAGGCGAACAGCCGCAGCTGCTCGACCGGAACGTTGCGCTCGGCCAGGATCTCGCGGACCACTCCGCCGACCTGACCGGTGGCCCCGACAATGCCGATCTTCATCCGACTAACTCCTCTTGATCGTGCTGTTCACAGCCGCACTCCGCCCATCATGCCTTGTCACGCGCGCCGGACGGCCCGGTATTCCATCCAGTGGTCGTCAGTGGTCCAGACCATTGACGAGTTCCAGCGCCCGCTCGACCTCCGCCGGGCCGGCCGGCAGCAGCGGCAGCCGGACGTCCGGCGTCGGGATCCGTCCCTGGGCGTGCAGCACGCCCTTGATCACCGTCGGGTTGGGCGCCGCGAAGGCCGCCACCGCGAGCGCGGTCAGCCGGTTGCCCAGCGCCCGGGCCCGTACGGCGTCGCCGTCCCGCCAGGCCGCGGCCAGCTCGACGAAACGCCCGGTCGCCAGGTGCGCGGAGGCCAGGATGCCACCGGCCGCGCCCAGCGCCAGCAGCGGCGCCAGCACCGCGTCGTCGCCGCCCAGCACCGAGAACCCCCCGGGCGCCGCCGCCAGCAGCTCGACCGCCGCCTGGTCCACCCCGCCGGTCGCGTACTTGACGCCCACCAGCCCCGGCACGGCCGCCAGCTCCAGCAGCGCGGCACCCGAGAGCGCCTGCCCGGTCCGGTAGGGGATGTGGTAGACGACCAGCGGCACCGAGCTGGCCTCCGCCAGCGCCCGGAAGTGCGCGACGGTCCCGGCCTCGCCCGGCCGCACGAAGGCCGGCACGGTGACCAGCGCACCCGCCACCCCCGGCACCCGCCCGGCCAGCGCGGCCAGTTCGGCGGCGGACGCGGCCGTCCCCGGCCCGCCCGCGCCGACCAGCAGCGGCACCCCGCGCGCGGCGCAGACCGCCGAGCACACCTCGACGACGGCCTGCCGCTCGTCCGCGGTCAGCGCGGCCGGCTCGCCGGTGGTGCCGAGCGCGACCAGACCGGCCGCCCCGTCGTCCAGCACCGAGCCGGCCAGCTTCTCCAGCGCGTCCAGCGCCACCGAGCCGTCGGCCGCGAAGGGGGTGACCAGCGGGACGAAAATGCCCTTGAGTTCCATGCCCCCGATCCTGCGGCCCACCGATCCCCCAGGTCCAGTTCACGTTTCCGAAGCTTCTCGTAAGCTGGGCCGATGCTCGACGTCCGACGCCTGCGCCTGCTGCGCGAACTCGCCCACCTCGGCACCATCGCCGCCGTCGCCGAGGCCCTCAGCTTCAGCCCCTCGGCGGTCTCCCAGCAGCTGTCCGTGCTGGAGAAGGAGGCCGGTGTCCCGCTCCTCGAACGCACCGGCCGGCGGGTCGCCCTCACTCCGGCCGGACACAACCTGGTGCGGCACGCCGAGGCCGTGCTGGAACGGCTGGAACAGGCGGGCGCGGAGCTCGCCCACGCCCGCGAGGGACTGGCCGGCCCGCTGCGGATCGGCACCTACCCCTCGGCCGCCCGCGCGATCATCCCCGCCGTCCTCGCCGAGCTGGCCGGCTGGCACCCGGGCCTGGAACCGATGGTCACCGAGGTCGACCCGGCCGAGGTCGCGGCGGCCCTGCGCGCGGGCGAGCTGGACGTCGCCCTGGTGCACGAGTACGACCTGGTCCCGGCCGACCCGGAACCCGGGCTGGCGATGACCCTGCCGATCTTCACCGAGCCGATGTACCTGGCCGCCCGGGTCCCCGGCGCCGTCGCCGACCAGCGCGCCGAGCCCTGGATCCTCGCCCCGCCGGGCACCCTGTGCCACAGCATGGCCGTCCGCGCCTGCGAGAGCGCCGGCTTCGCCCCCCGGATCCGCCACCAGATCGACGACTTCGCCACCGTGCTCGCCCTGGTCGCGGCCGGCCAGGGCGTCGCGCTGGTCCCCCACCTCGGCATCGACCGGCCGCCGCCGGGGGTCGTCCTCACCCGGCTGCCGATGTACCGCCGCACCCGGACGGCCTTCCGCGCCGGGGCCGGCGCCCACCCCGCGATCTCGGCCTTCGTCTCCGCCCTGCACACCGCCGTCCCGGCCCCGCTGCGCAACTCCGCGTGAGCCGGGCGCGCCCGCCCGGAGCCGGTGCCGCCCGGGCCCGGGCGGGCGCGCCCCGGGAGCCCGGCCGGGGCGCCGCCGGCCGCCCGGGTCAGGGCGCGTTGGCCGCCAGGCAGCTCGGCCCGAGCAGTTGCTTGAGGTCGCCGAACAGCGCCGGGTCCGACTTCACCCGGTGCCGGTCCAGCCGCAGCAGCGTCGTCCGGTGCTCCTCCTCCAGCCGGACCCGGACCTCCGTCGTCCCCCGGTGGCTGCTCAGCACCTCGCCGAGCCGCGCCACCAGCGGCGGCGTCACCTTGCCGTCCGGGATGATGATGACGATCGGCGGCTCGGCCTGCGCGTTCGACAGGTCGGGGGCGTTCAGCTCCATTCCCATCAGCCGCGGCACGTCCTCCCGCTTGTCCACCTTGCCGCGGACGAACACCACCGCGTCCTCGACCAGTTGCGAGGACACCAGCTGGTAGCTGGCGGGGAAGAACATGCAGTCGATCGAGCCCGCGAGGTCCTCGACCGTCGCGATCGCCCAGGCGTTGCCCTGCTTGGTCATCTTCCGCTGGAGGCCCGAGATGATGCCGCCGATGGTGACGATCGACCCGTCCGGCCGCTCCGCGAGGTCCGCCACCGCGCAGTCCGCCTTCTCCGCGAGCACGTGCTCGATGCCGTGCAGCGGGTGCGAGGAGACGTAGAGGCCGAGCATCTCCCGCTCCTGGGTGAGCAGGAAGGACTTCTCCCACTCCTCCTCGGAGAAGACCACGTCCAGGCCGAAGGTCGGCTCGTCGCTCGTCGCGTCGCCGCCGAAGAGGTCGAACTGTCCCTCGGCCTCCTTGCGCTTGATCCCCACGACGTTGTCGATCATCGGCTCGAACTGCCCGGTCAGGCCCTTGCGGGTGTGCCCGAGCGAGTCGAAGGAGCCCGCCTTGATCAGCGACTCGACGGTCCGCTTGTTGCAGACCACCGACTCCACCTTCTCCAGGAAGTCCGGGAACGAGGAGAACTTCCCCTTGGTCCTCCGGGTCCGGATCATCGACTCGACGACCGGCCCGCCGACGTTGCGGATCGCGGTCAGGCCGAACCGGACGGTGGTGTCCCCGTGCGGGGTGAAGTCCGCGTCCGACTCGTTGACGTCCGGCGGCAGGACGTTGATGCCCATCTTCCGGCACTCGTTGAGGTAGACGGCCGACTTGTCCTTGTCGTCCTTGACCGAGGTCAGCAGGCCGGACATGTACTCGGCCGGGTAGTTGGCCTTGAGGTACGCCGTCCAGTAGGAGACCAGTCCGTAGCCCGCCGTGTGCGCCTTGTTGAACGCGTAGCCGGAGAAGGGGACGAGCACGTCCCAGACCGCCTGGATCGCCGCGTCCGAGTAGCCGCGCTCCCGGCAGCCCTTCTGGAACGGGACGAACTCGGCCTCCAGGATCTCCTTCTTCTTCTTGCCCATCGCGCGGCGCAGCAGGTCGGCCTGGCCGAGCGAGTAGCCGGCCAGGATCTGCGCGGCCTTCTGCACCTGCTCCTGGTAGACGATCAGGCCGTAGGTCGGCCGGAGCACCTCCTCCAGGGGCTTCTCCAGCTCCGGGTGGATCGGCGTGATCTCCTGCTGCCCGTTCTTGCGCAGCGCGTAGTTGGTGTGCGAGTTGACGCCCATCGGGCCCGGCCGGTAGAGCGCCAGGACGGCGGAGATGTCCTCGAAGTTGTCGGGCTTCATCAGCCGCAGCAGCGAGCGCATGGGACCGCCGTCGAGCTGGAAGACGCCGAGCGTGTCACCGCGCGCCAGCAGTTCGTAGGCCGGCTTGTCGTCCAGCGGCAGGTCGAGCAGGTTGATCCTGACGCCCTTGTTCCTCTCGATCGCCTTGACGGCGTCGTCCATGATCGTCAGGTTGCGCAGGCCGAGGAAGTCCATCTTGAGAAGGCCGAGGCCCTCGCAGGTGGGGTAGTCGAACTGGGTGATCGTGACGCCGTCGGTGTGCCGGGTCCAGACCGGGATGTGGTCGGTCAGCGGCTCGGCGGACATGATGACGCCGGCCGCGTGCACGCCGGGCTGGCGGATCAGACCCTCGATGCCGCGCGCGGTGTCGATCACCTTCCGCACGTCCGGGTCGTTCTCGTACAGCCCGCGGATCTCGCCGGCCTCGCCGTAGCGCGGGTGGCTGCTGTCGGTGATGCCGGACAGCGGGATGCCCTTGCCCATGACGTCCGGCGGCATCGCCTTGGTGATCCGGTCACCCATCGCGTACGGGTAGCCGAGGACCCGCGAGGAGTCCTTGATGGCGGCCTTCGCCTTGATGGTGCCGTACGTGACGATCATGGCGACCTTGTCGGCGCCCCACTTCTCCGTCACGTACCGGATCACGTCGCCGCGCCGGCGCTCGTCGAAGTCGATGTCGACGTCGGGCATGGAGACGCGCTCGGGGTTGAGGAAGCGCTCGAAGATCAGGCCGTGCGGGATCGGGTCGAGGTCGGTGATGCCCATCGCGTACGCGACCAGCGAGCCGGCCGCCGAACCGCGGCCGGGGCCCACCGCGATGCCCTGGTCCTTGGCCCACATGATGAAGTCGGCGACCACGAGGAAGTACGCCGGGAACCCCATCTGGACGATGGTGTCCATCTCGTACTCGGCGAGCTTCCGGTGCTCGTCGTCGTAGCCTCCGGGGAAGCGCCGGTCCATGCCCTGCCACACCTGGGACCTGAAGAAGTCCGCCTCGGAGTCGAAGCCCTCCGGGATCGGGAAGCGCGGCATGAGGTTGCGGAACTCGAACATGCCCTCGGTGTCGACCCGGGACGCCACCAGCAGCTGGCTGTTGCGGCAGCCCTCCTGCCAGGCCTCCGACTGGTCGAGGGCGTACATCTCGGCGGCCGACTTGATGTAGTAGCCGGTGCCGTCGAACCGGAAGCGGTCCGGGTCGGAGAGGTTCTTGCCGGTCTGCACGCAGAGCAGCAGGTCGTGGGCGCCGGCGTCGGCCTCGGTGGTGTAGTGCGAGTCGTTGGTGACCACCGGCGGGATGTTCAGCCTGCGGCCGATCTCGACCAGGCCGTCGCGGACCCGCTTCTCGATGTCCAGACCGTGGTCCATCAGCTCCAGGAAGTAGTTCTCCCTGCCGAAGATCTCCTGGTACTCGCCGGCCGACCGCAGCGCCTCGTCGAACTGGCCCAGGCGCAGCCGGGTCTGCAGCTCGCCGGAGGGGCAGCCGGTGGTGGCCATCAGGCCGCCGGACAGCTCGGAGATCAGCTCCTTGTCCATCCGGGGCCACTTGACCAGCCAGCCCTCGGAGTAGGAGCGCGAGGTCAGCTTGAAGAGGTTGTGCAGACCCTCCTTGTTCCGGGCCCAGATGGTCTTGTGGGTGTACGCGCCGGACGCGGAGACGTCGTCCTTCTTCTGGTGCGGCTGGCCCCACAGGACGCGCTTGGTGTTCGACCGGGACTCGGGGGCGACGTACGCCTCGATGCCGATCACCGGGGTGATGCCGGCGGCGGTGGCCTGCTTGTGGAACTCGGCCGCGCCGTACATGTTGCCGTGGTCGGTCATCGCCACGTGCGTCTGGCCCAGGCGCTCGACCTCCTTGAACATCTGCTTCAGCCGGGCGGCGCCGTCCAGCATCGAGTACTCGGTGTGGACGTGCAGGTGCGCGAACGGCTGGTCGCTCAAGGCGGGGCCTCCGTGGGCTCGGTGCTGGCGGGTGGGGCCGGCGAACGCGCCGGTCACAGCGGGTGCCCGGAAACAGGTGCGGTCCGGGCCGATTACCGGGCCCGGACCGTCACTCACGCGTTCACGTTCCTACTCTAGCCTTCAGCCACTCGCCCCTCCGCACTCACTCACCGCAAGGGAACCGGCACCATGTCTCACCAGCCGCTCGCCGCCACCGACCGCGCGGAAACCGTCCTCGGCGTCTTCGACACGGCGTTCGGCGACCTGCTCGCCCGGGACCCGGCGGCCTTCCGGGTCAAGTTCCGCAAGATGGCCGCCTCCGCGTTCGCCTTCTACCGGGGCACCGCCGCCCTCTACTACGCGGACGTCACCGGCGAGGCGTTCTCCTCCTACGGCGGGGCCTTCCTCGACGAGCGAACCAGTCGGGTGTGGATCCACGGCGACCTCCACGCGGAGAACTTCGGCACCTACCTCAACGCCGAGGGCCGGCTCGTCTTCAACGTCAACGACTTCGACGAGGCCTACGTCGGCGCCTTCACCTGGGACGTCCAGCGCCTCGCCGCCTCCCTCGCGCTGATCGGCTACGCCAAGGCGCTCTCCGACGCCACGATCACCGAGCTCGTCACCTCCTTCGCCGACGCCTACCGCGCCCGGATCTCGTCCCACCTCACCACCGGCGACGCCGTCCCGTACACCCTGGACACCGCCGGCGGCCCGGTCCTGGACACCCTCCGGCAGGCCCGCCTGCGGACCCGGGTCTCGCTGCTCGACGGCGACACCGTGATCGACGGCTACGACCGCCGCTTCCGCCTCGCGGGCGGCGCCTTCGAGCTGGACGAGGCCACCAGGGCCGAGGTCCTCGCCGCCTTCGAGGAGTACCTGACCACCCTGCCGCCCACCTCCCTGGTGCGCCCGGCGGCCCTGCGGGTCAAGGACGTGGTCGGCCGCCGCGGCATCGGCATCGGCTCCGCCGGGCTCCCCTCCTACAACGTGCTCCTGGAGGGCCACACCGACGCCCTGGAGAACGACGTGATCATCTACATGAAGCAGGGCCAGACCCCGGCCGTCTCCCGCCACGTCACCGACCCCGCCATCGCCGGCTACTTCGAGCACGAGGGCCACCGCACGGTCATCTCCCAGCGCGCCCTCCAGGCCCACAGCGACCCCTGGCTCGGCCACACCACCCTCCACGGCCGCGGCCAGCTGGTCGCCGAGGTGTCCCCGTACGCGACCGACCTCGACTGGCGCGACCTCAACGAGCTGCCCGACCTGCTGACGGTCACCGAGTACCTGGGCCGCGCCACGGCGACCATGCACGCCGCCGCCGACGAGTCGTCCAGCGGCCACACCCTGGTCCCGTTCTCCACCGAGCACGCCATCCACGAGGCCATCGGCCGCGACGAGGCAGGCTTCACCGCGATGCTCGTCGACTTCGCCCACACCTACGGCGCCCGGGCCCGCGCCGACCACCAGCTCTTCGTCGACCTCTACCGCAACAACCGCATCCCGGGCCTCTAGGGCGTCTCTTGTGGATCACTGCCGGGCCCTAGCCCACCCGGGTCAGGGCCGCCAGCCGATCCGCGGCGGCGGCCCTGACCCGCTCCCCCTCCAGCCCGTCGTCCCTGAGGTACGCCAGCCTCGCCCGCACCCCGGCCCCGTCCGGAGCCCGCTCCACCGCCAGCAGCCGGGCGTCCTCCTCGCAGTCCCAGAGGCACTCCGCGTAGATCCCGTCCAGCCCGGCCGGGTCGATGGCCGCCAGCGCCTCCAGGTACCCCACCCGCTCGTACGAGTGCGGCGTCCACAGCCAGAACCGCCGCAGCAGCGACACCGCGCCCCGGGCCCCGCTCCCGAACCCCGCCAGGGCCCGCGCCGTGCGCACCGGCCCGCACCACCGCCGCTCCACCCACTCCCGCTCCAGCCGCCCCACCAGCGCCTCGACGTCCCCCTCGGGCGCCCCGGCCTCCTCGTGCCGCCGTCCCCCGGCCTCCGCCGCCTCCGCCGGCACCTCCGGGTCCCGCAGCCCGGCGTCCCGCACCAGCCGCGCCAGGTACACCGCCCGCTGGTCGGCCGCGTCCCACCGCCAGTCCCACCGGACGCACGCCCCGACCACCTCCGCGGTCCCCCGCGGATCCTCGGCGACCATCCGGGCCCCCAGCCCGCGCCCCCGCTGCACCATCCCGATCAACGATCCCGCCGGCGCGTACCGCCCGTCACTCATCCTCGTCACGCCCCCATCCTCCCCCGCCCCGGGGCCGGCCCCGGGGCGGTCTCCCGCAGGGGGCGCTCAGCCCGGGTACGGGACCCAGCCGCGGACGGCGGTGTCGTAGCGGGCGGCGGTCCCGGGCCGGATCCCGGCGAGCGGGATCCACTCGTCCCCGGGGTCGTGGTCGTCGTACGGCCCCGGCGCCCACATCAGCAGGACCCGGTCCCCGGCGACCTCCACGATCCAGCCGAGGAACTCCCGCCCGTCGGGAAGGGTGAACCCCACCTTGGCCACGGCCTCCTCGCAGCGCACGAGGTAGTCGTGCAGCGCCGCCCGCCCCTCCGGGGTCCCACCGGTGTCCACCGGCCCTATCCGTCCAGCTCGGTCAGGAAGTCCAGGGCGACCGCCCAGGTCCGCTCCGCCGCCTCGGCGTCGTGGTCGGCGAGGTCCGGGTCGGTGAAGAGGTGCCCGGCACCGCGGTAGCGGTGGATCTCGACGTCCGCGCCGATCCTGCGCATGTTGAGGTACCAGGCGTTCAGCCAGTCCTCCGGCTCGAACGGGTCCGGCTCGGCGACGTGCAGCTGGACGGGGATCGAGGTGGCCGCGTCCTCGCGGATGTCCGAGGTGCCGTGCAGGAGGAGCAGGCCGAGCGCGTTCTCGTCGGCGAGGGCGAGGTTCTGGGCGAGCGAGCCGCCGAGCGAGAACCCGGCGTAGACGAGCGCGGTGCCGGTCGCGAGCAGCGGCGCGGCCACGCCGACGGCGCGGCGGAGCAGTTCCTCGCTGCCCAGCTCCTCCTTGTACGCCATGCCCTCCTCGACGTCGTCGAAGGTCCGCCCGTCGTAGAGGTCGGGGGTGTGCACGGTGTGCCCGGCGGCGCGCAGCCGGTCGGCGGCGGCACGGACGGCGGGACGCAGGCCGTAGGCGGAGTGCAGGAGCAGGATCTGGGCCACGGGAGGAACTTCCTTGCAGCGGACGGGAACACCCCATCATCGCCCATGACCGCCAGGTGGCCGCGTCCACCCGCCGGGGTGGCGGGACGCCACACCCCGGTGAATCACCGACGAACAGTCAGTTCGGCATCTGGAAGCCGTCATTACCCACGGGTAGCCTGTCCGCCGTGACCGACCTCGGCAATGACATGACCTCCGCCCGCCCGCACCGCCGCCAGGTGCTCAGGGCCACCGCCGTCGTGGCGGGCGCCGCCGCCCTCCCGCTGACCCTCGGCGCCGCGGCCCGCGCCGCCGACGCCCCGCAGTTCCTGCACGGTGTCGCCTCCGGTGACCCGCTGCCGGACGGCATCCTGCTCTGGACCCGTGTCACCCCGGCCCCCGGTGCCGTCCCCGGCTCCGGCCTCGGCGCCGACACCGGGGTCCGCTGGGAGCTCGCGACCGACAAGGGCTTCACCCGGATCGCGGCGAGCGGCACCGTGACCACCTCCGCCGCCACCGACCACACCGTCAAGGCCGACGTCCGCGGCCTCGCCCCGGACACCGCCTACTGGTACCGGTTCACCGCCGGCGCCGTCACCTCCCCCGTGGGCCGCACCCGCACCACCCCGGCCGCCGACGCCGCGCTCGACCGGCTCCGCTTCGGCGTGGCCTCCTGCGCCAACTGGGAGGCCGGCTACTTCTCCGCCTACCGCCACCTCGCGGCCCGCGGCGACCTCGACGCCTTCCTCTTCCTCGGCGACTACATCTACGAGTACCGGACCGGCGAGTTCTGCGCCCGCGGCTCCGTGGTCCGCCCGCACGCCCCGGCCCACGAGATCCTCACCCTCGCCGACTACCGCACCCGGCACGGCCGCTACAAGACGGACGAGGACCTCCAGGCGCTGCACGCCCGGGTCCCGGCCATCGCGATCTGGGACGACCACGAGTTCGCCAACGACGCCTGGTCCGGCGGCGCCGAGAACCACACCCCGGGCACCGAGGGCGACTGGGCGGCCCGGGTCTCCGCCGCCAAGCAGGCCTACTTCGAGTGGATGCCGGTCCGCCCGTCCGTCGCCGGCACCACCTACCGCCGGCTGCGCTACGGCAGGCTCGCCGACCTGCACCTGCTGGACCAGCGCTCGTTCCGCTCCCAGCAGGTCAAGGTCGGCAACGGCGAGGTCGACTCGGCCGACCGCACCCTCACCGGCCGCGCCCAGTTGGACTGGCTGAAGAGCGGCCTGTCCGCCTCCGACACCACCTGGCGCCTGATCGGCAACGAGGTGATGATCTCCCCGCTCGCCCTCCTCTCGCTGCCGGACTACCTGCTGCGCCCGCTCGCCAAGCTGCTCGGCCTGCCGGGCGAGGGCCTGGCGCTCAACACCGACCAGTGGGACGGCTACACCCACGACCGCCGCGAGCTGCTCGGCCACCTCCGGGCGAACGGCATCACCAACACCGTCTTCCTCACCGGCGACATCCACTCGGCCTGGGCCTCGGACGTCCCGAACGAGGCCGCGACCTACCCGCTGTCGGGCAGCGCCGCCACCGAGTTCGTGGTCACCTCGGTCACCTCGGACAACATCGACGACTTCCTCAAGGTCGCCCCGCAGACCCTCTCGCTGGTCGCCGCCGCCGCCGTCAAGGCCGCCAACCCGCACATCAAGTGGGTGGACCTGGACTCGCACGGCTACGGCGTCCTGGAGGTCACCCCGGCCCAGACCCAGATGGACTACTACGTCCTCTCCGACCGGACCCGCAAGGACGCGACCAGCACCTGGACGCGCTCCTACCGCACCAGGTCCGGCACCCAGCGGATCGAGCGGGCCGACTCCCCCGTCGGGTGACCGCACCCGCTCCCGCGGCAGGCCACCACCGCACCCGGCCCCGTCCTCCGGCCGCCCCCGGAGGACGGGGCCCCTGCCGTCCGGCCGCCCCCCGGACCGCTACGAGACCACGTCCTTGCGGACGAACCCCCGGTAGGAGAGCGCCAGCAGCACCACCGCGTACGACAGCGACAGCGAGACCCCCTGCACCATGCCGCCCCACTCCAGCCGCGGCTGCAGGGCGTCCGCCCACGCGTACTGCCAGTGCGCCGGCAGCCAGGCCCGCAGGTCGCCGAGCGCCGTGATGGCGTCCAGCACCCCGGTGATGATCGAGGCGAACACCGCCCCGCCGACGGCACCCAGCGGTGCGTCCGTGGCGGTGGAGAGCCAGAACGCCGCCGCGGCGATCACGATCTCGCTCAGGAACACGTACGCCACCGCGACCGCCAGCCGGGGCAGCGCCTCCCCGGCGCCCAGGCTCGCCCCGGCGGGCAGTTCGAGGTCCCCCCAGCCGTACGCGAGGGTCCCGACCAGCAGTCCGACCAGTGGCAGCAGGGTCACCGCCGCCGCCGAGAAGAGCAGTCCCACCAGGAACTTGCGCACCAGCAGCCGCGCCCGCGGCACCGGCGCGGCCAGCAGGTACCGCAGCGAGGACCAGCTCGCCTCCGAGGCCACCGTGTCGCCGCAGAACAGCGCGACCGGGATCACCAGCATGAAGCCGGTGCCCATGAAGAGCATGGTCGTCGCGAAGTTCGGTCCGGACGCGGTGGCCAGCTCGATGAACGTGGTCCGGTCGGTCCGCCCCGGGGTGCCGGCCACCGCGAACGCGGCCAGCACCAGCAGCGGCATCGCGGCCAGCACCCCGCCGATCACCAGGGTGCGGCGGCGCCGCAGCTGGCGGACCACCTCCACCCGGAACGGCAGCGTCCGCCCGGCCCGGTACCCGGACGCGTGGTCCGGCGACACCACGGGCGGCACCTCCGCCGGCACCTCCGGCGGCACCTCGGCAATTCCGGCGCTCACGCCGCACCTCCGATCAGCGACAGGAACGCGTCCTCCAGCCGGCGCTGCGGCCCGGCCGACTCCACCGGCACGCCGAGCCGCACCAGCTCGGCGAGCAGCTGACTGCCCGCCATGCCGTCCAGCCGGACCAGCAGCCCGCCCTCCACGGCCTCGGCCGACCCGACCCCGGCCAGCGCGGCCACCTTGTCGGCGGCCGCCGCCAGGTCCGCCGCCCCGAACGAGGCGTCGGTGCCGACCATCAGCTGCGTGCCCGCGCCGACGATCTCCGCGACCGCGCCGGTGGTGACCAGCCGGCCCCGGTCCATGACCACCAGGTCGGTGCAGCTCTGCTCGACCTCCGCCAGCAGGTGGCTGGAGACGATCACGGTCCGCCCGGCCGCCGCGTACCGGATCATCACCTCGCGCATCTCACGGATCTGCGGCGGGTCCAGCCCGTTGGTCGGCTCGTCGAGGATCAGCAGGTCCGGCATGCCGAGCATGGCCTGGGCGATCGCCAGCCGCTGGCGCATGCCCTGCGAGTACGTGCGCACCGCCCGGTCCAGCGCCTCGCCGAGCCCGGCGATGGCCAGCGCCTCGTCGAGGTGCGCGTCCGCCTCCGGGCGGCCGGTGGCCCGCCAGTACAGCCGCAGGTTGGCCCGCCCGGTGAGGTGCGGCAGGAAGCCCGCACCCTCCACGAACGCGCCGACCCGGGAGAGCACCGGCGTCCCGGGCCGCACCAGGTGGCCGAAGATCCGGATCTCGCCGGCGTCCGGCCGGATCAGGCCCATCAGCATCCGCAGCGTGGTGGTCTTGCCCGCGCCGTTGGGCCCGAGCAGCCCGAGCACCTGGCCCCGCTCCACCCGGAAGCCCAGGTCGCGGACGGCGTACCGGTCGGCGGCGCCCTTGTAGCGCTTGCTCAGGCCGGTGATCTGCAGCGGGACACCGGCGAGCGCCGGGTCGTAGGCCGGGCCGTGCGCCCGGCGCGCGGCCCGGGCCGCGCGCAGCCCCGGCACCAGGACCAGGAGGGCGGCCAGCGCGAGCGCGACCAGTGGCAGCACCCAGGTCCGGGCCGGCAGCGGCGCCGACTCGGTGACCAGCCCGTCCACGGTCGGCACGGTCACCGGCCCGGTGACGGCCGCCCGGTAGACGGCGGGCTCGGCGGGCGAGGCGTACGCCAGGTCGGTCGAGGCGAGCACCAGCCGCAGCCGGTGCCCGGCGTCGAAGGTGTGGTCGACGGTGGGCAGCGCCACCGTGACGTCCCGCCCCCCGGGCGCGTCCGCCCCGGTCACCCGCAGCGGTGCGGACAGCTGCTGCGGCAGGCTCTGCCTGCCGTCCGGGGCGACGTCGTACAGCTTGGCGAAGAGCACCGCGTCCGGCCGGTCGGCCCGCACCCGGACCGGCACCGTCGGCTGCCCGGTCAGGTGCAGCGAGGAGTCCAGCGGCGCCGACTCGAAGGCGGCGAACTGTCCGGGGAAGTCCAGCGCCGGCCCGGCGCCCAGCGAGGAGGCCTGGCTGAACAGCCCGCCCAGTCCGGGCACCGCGGAGATGTTGGACGGCGCACCGCCGGCCGGGTTGGCGAAGGCCTGCTCGGCCTCACCGCTGGGGGCCTTCAGCTCGACCTGCCGGGAGCCGGTCCCGCCGAGCCCCGGGTACGCGTCCGCGGTCGCCCCGCGCAGCACCGCCTGGAAGCCCGTCGAGTCGACGCCGCCGGTGCGGGTCACCCGGAACGCCGCGCCGGCGCCCGCCGCCGCGGCCTTCGCGCCGCCCTCCGTCGCGCCGTCGTTCTTCAGGCCGTCGTTCTTCAGAAAGTGGTCGAACCAGCCCGTCATCCGGGCGTCCACCCGGTCGCTGGTGTCGGTCGCGCCGTCGTGCCCGCCGGCGAACCAGTCGACCGCGACCGGGGCGCCGTTGGCGGCCACCGCCCGGGCGATCGCGTCACCCTGGTCGAGCGGGAACAGCGAGTCCTGCTGGCCCTGGATCACCAGCGTCGGCGCCTTCAGCCGCGCAGCCACCGAGGAGGGGCTGGAGCGGTCGAGCAGCGCGACGGCCTCCGGATCGGCGTGCCCGGCGGTCGCCACCCGGTCGTACATCCGGCACAGCTCGTCCAGGAACCGCCCGCAGCCGACCTGTCCGCCGCCCTGCTCCGGTGCCAGGGCCGGCCGCGCCGCGCCGCCGGACGGCCCGAGCTCGCCCACCGAGCCGGTGGTGAAGAAGATGCCGGACCAGAGCTTCTTGAACACGCCGTCGACCGCGCCCGAGCCGCGCACCCCCTGCGGGAACAGCGCGTCGGCCAGGTTCCACCAGGTGATCGCGCTGACCACCGCGTCGATCCGGCTGTCGTACGCCGAGCCGAGCAGCGCCACCGCACCGCCGTACGAGGCGCCGGTGATGCCCACCCGGGGGTCGCCGGGCCCGTCCAGCCGCACCTCGGGGCGCTGCGCGAGCCAGTCGACCAGGTGCCGGACGTCCTCGACCTCGCGCTCCGGGGCGTTGAGCCCGATCTTCCCGCCCGAGCGCCCGAAGCCGCGCGCCGACCAGGTCAGCACCGCGTACCCCTGCCGGGCCAGCTCCTGGGCGCGCTCGCGCTCGCCCTCCTTGGAGCCGCCGAAGCCGTGCCCCAGCAGGACGGCCGGGCGCGGGCCGTCACCGGTGGTGAAGAAGGAGGTGTCCAGCTGGACGACCTGCGTGCTGCCGGGCGTCTCGGGCATCGCGAGGAACCGGTCCTCCTGCCGGACGGGCCGGTCGCCGTCGGCCGCGACGGCCACCGCCGTCCCGACGCCGGCCACGGCCACCAGGGCCACCGCCCCGGCCACCAGTCTCCGTCCGGCGGCCGTCCCACGGCCTCGCCACCGGCGCCACGCCCCACCGAGCTCCATGGGCGTGATCGTAGCCGCCCGCGGAGTAGGCGTCCGATAAAAGCACCGGCGCCCACGAACCTCAGGGGCCCCTGTTCTACAGCACCCGGGTCATCGTCCGGTGCGGAATCCCGGCGTCGTCGTACACCGGTCCCTCCGCCGCGTACCCGAGGCGCTCGTAGAACCCGAGCGCCTGCACCTGCGCGTGCAGTTCCACCTCGCGCGCCCCGCGCGCCGCGCCGGCGGCCTCGACCGCCCGCACCAGCTCCGCGCCGAGACCGGTTCCCCGGGCCTCCTTCAGCACCGCGAGCCGGCCGAGCAGCACCCGGCCGCCGATCCCGCCGGTGACCTCCAGCGCCCGCTCCCCGAAGATCAGCCGTGCCGTGCCGAGCGCCTCGCCTCCCGGCCCGACCGCGAGCAGGTGCTCGGAGGTGGCGTCCAGCTCGTCGTACTCCAGCTCCTCGGGCACGTGCTGCTCGACCACGAACACCTCGTGCCGGACGGCGCGGGCCAGCGCCAGGTCCGCCTCGCCGTCCGCGACCCGGATCGTCACGCCCATCCCCGCACTCCTCAGCTCTCCGACGCGATGATGTCCAGCGCCTTGCGCAGGTCCGCGGGGTACTCGCTGGCGAACTGCACCCACTCGCCGTCCGCCGGGTGCTCGAAGCCCAGCGACACCGCGTGCAGCCACTGCCGGGTCAGGCCCAGCCGCTTGGCGAGCGTCGGGTCGGCCCCGTAGGTGAGGTCGCCGACGCAGGGGTGGCGCAGCGCGGACATGTGGACGCGGATCTGGTGGGTGCGGCCGGTCTCCAGCTTGATGTCCAGCAGCGAGGCCGCCCGGTACGCCTCGACGAGGTCGTAGTGGGTGACGGACGGCTTGCCCTCGCGGGTGACGGCCCACTTCCAGTCGGCGCCGGGGTGGCGCCCGATCGGCGCGTCGACGGTGCCGCTGAGCGGGTCCGGGTGGCCCTGGACCAGCGTGTGGTACTTCTTCTCGGTGATCCGGTCGTGGAACTGCCGCTTGAGGTCGGTGTAGGCGCGCTCCGACTTGGCCACCACCATCAGCCCGGAGGTGCCGACGTCGAGCCGGTGCACGACGCCCTGGCGCTCGGCGGCGCCCGAGGTGGAGATCCGGTAACCGGCCGCGGCCAGCCCGCCGATCACGGTGGGGCCGGTCCAGCCGGGGCTCGGGTGCGCGGCGACGCCGACCGGCTTGTCGACGAGCACGATGTCCTCGTCGTCGTGGACGATGCGCATGCCCTCGACGGGCTCCGCGACGATCCGCACCGGCGCGGCGGGCGCCGGGATCTCGACCTCCAGCCAGGAGCCGGCGGTGACCCGGTCCGACTTGCCGGCGACGGCGCCGTCGAGCGTCACCTTGCCGTCGGCGGCCAGCTCCGCGGCCTTGGTCCGGGAGAAGCCGAACATCCGGGCGAGGGCGGCGTCGAGGCGCTCGCCCTCCAGGCCGTCGGGAACGGGAAGGCTGCGGATCTGCGCTGCGGTACTCACCCGTACGAGTATGCCGGACGCGCGGCGCGCCGCCGTCCGCTCCCGCCCGGGGCCGTTCCGCCCGGCGGGCCTACTCGGCCTTCTCCGCCGCCTTCTCGTCCTTGTCGGCCTGCTGGTGCATGGTGCCGTCCGGGTTGCTGCCCCGGAAGGAGAGCAGGACGACCAGGATGCCGCCGCAGACGATCGCCGAGTCGGCGAGGTTGAAGACCGCGAAGTGCTGGACCGAGATGAAGTCCACCACGTGCCCGCGGAAGACGCCGGGCGAGCGGAACAGCCGGTCGGTGAGGTTGCCGAGCGCGCCGCCGAGCAGCAGGCCGAGCGCGATCGCCCAGGGCAGGCTGTACAGCCGGCGGGCGATCCGCCAGATCACCACGATGACCGCCGAGGCGATCATGGTGAAGACGACGGTCAGTGCCTGGCCCATGCCGAACGCGGCGCCGGAGTTGCGGATCACCTGGAAGGTCACCACGTCGCCGATCACCTTGATCGCGGCGTGGTTCTCCAGCCGGGCCACGACCAGCAGCTTGCTGCCGAAGTCGATCAGGAAGGCCAGCAGGGCGACGACCATCAGCACGCCGACCCGCCGGGGCCCCTTCGGCTCCTCGGCCGCGGCGGCCTCCCCGGCCGGTCCGGCGCCCCCGGCGGGGGTGGCGTCCCCGGCCGGCTCCTCCGCCGGCACGGGGGCCGCCGTGCGCTCCTCGTCCCCGGTCCGGGCGTCGCCCTCGGCCGGGGTCTTCGCCACGACATCGGCGGGCTTCGGGACGGACTCGTCCCGGGTCTGGGGGGAACCTTGCGTACTGATGATCCGCTCCGCTGCCGTGACGTGGTGGGCCGATGACCGGTGGGAACCCGATCTCGACGGATCGGGCGACGTTACGGGGTCGAGCCTACGGCAAGCCCGGCCCCCCGCGTCGCCCCGGCCGGTCACCCCGAGTGGTCAGCGACGCTCCTGCTTCGCCTTGCACTGGACGCACAGCGTCGCCCTCGGGAAGGCCTGCAGCCGGGCCTTGCCGATCGGCTGTCCGCAGGACTCGCAGACGCCGAATCCGACACCCTCCAGCCGGGCCAGCGCGTGCTCGGTCTGGGCCAGGCTGTCACGGGCGTTGTTGGCCAGCGCCAGCTCGCTCTCCCGCGAGATGTTCTTGGTGCCGGCGTCCACCTGGTCGTCGCCGGCCCCGTCGTTGGAGTCGCGCATCAGGCCGGTGATCGCGGCCTCGGCCGCGTCGATCTCCTGCTGGAGCCGCTCCAGCTCGCCGATCAGTTCGGCGTGCAGCTCGTGGACCTCCCCGGAGGTCCACGGGTCCTCGCCGGGACGGACCGGCAGTTCGGCCGGGTCGACCGACTCGGCGCCGCCGGCGGGCCGCCCGGCGGCCTGGGCCGGGGCCGGAGTACGGGTGCGGCCGGGGGCCACGAGGGCGGTTTCGGTGGTGTTCTTGCGCCGTGCGGTAGTGGTCACGGTCCCCTCCCCTGGATCGCCTGCCACGGCCTTGCGTGTCCGCTTGGTGGCGGTACCCGCGCCGGTTGCCTTCTCAGCCATGGCTTCGACCCCATCTACGAACGAATCGAGCCGCCGGTTCCCGGCGGCCTCCAGTGCCGGAACGATAATCCCGATCAAAAACGGTCACAACATGACATACCGGCGCCTCACAATGATCCCACCCAGGCAGACGTCACAGGCGCCACGCCCAGCACGCCGAACAGAGTTGTGCCCCACGCCCCGGCGCGCCGAAACCGACTTGCGACGGCCGATACACTGGGCCTGCAAGGCGCAGATGGGGACGAGTACCGCAGTACGCAGCCACCAGCGACCCGGGGACGGTGCGAGCCCGGGGGTGTGCACCGCGCGAAGATCACCCCGGAGCCGCCGGAAGAACGGCCGGCGGGATTTCCCGCCCCCGCTAGACCCGGCAGCAAGCCCAAACAAGAGGGCCGCAGTCACCACCGCGGCCAAGGAGGGTGGTACCGCGGGGCGGCTTGCCGTCTCGTCCCTCCGTCGGATCCCGTCCACGCATCCGCCGGAGGCAGTCGCCGCGATGAGCACCTACAACCCCGTTCCCGCCCAGGTCGACCTGCCGGCGCTCGAACACCGGATCCTGTCCTTCTGGCAGGACAGCAAGATCTTCCAGCGCAGCCTCGAACAGTCCGAGGGCCGCCCCGAGTGGGTCTTCTACGAGGGCCCGCCGACCGCCAACGGCATGCCCGGTGCCCATCACATCGAGGCCCGCGTCTTCAAGGACGTCTTCCCCCGCTACCGGACGATGAAGGGCTACCACGTCGCCCGCAAGGCCGGCTGGGACTGTCACGGCCTCCCGGTCGAGCTGGCCGTCGAGAAGGAGCTCGGCTTCTCCGGCAAGCAGGACATCGAGGCGTACGGCATCGCCGAGTTCAACGCCAGGTGCCGCGAGTCGGTGACCCGCCACACCGACGCCTTCGCCGAGCTCACCACCCGGATGGGCTACTGGGTCGACCTCGACCAGGCCTACCGCACCATGGACCCGTCCTACGTGCAGTCCGTCTGGTGGTCGCTCAAGCAGATCTTCGACAAGGGCCTGCTGGTCCAGGACCACCGGGTCGCCCCCTGGTGCCCGCGCTGCGGCACCGGCCTGTCGGACCACGAGCTGGCCCAGGGCTACGAGACCGTCGTCGACCCCTCGGTCTTCGTCCGCTTCCCGCTGACCGGCGGCCCGCTGGCCGGCCGGGCCGCCCTGCTGGTGTGGACCACCACCCCGTGGACCCTGGTCTCCAACACCGCCGCCGCCGTGCACCCCGAGGTCACCTACGTGGTGGCCACCGACGGCACCGAGCGGCTGGTCGTCGCCGAGCCGCTGCTGGCCAAGGCCCTCGGCGAGGGCTGGGAGCCGACCGGCGAGTCCTTCACCGGCGCCGAGATGGAGCGCTGGACCTACCGCCGCCCGTTCGACCTGGTCGAGATCGAGAACGCCCACTACGTCCTCAACGCCGACTACGTCACCACCGAGGACGGCACCGGCATCGTCCACCAGTCGCCGGCCTTCGGCGCCGACGACCTCGCCACCTGCCGCCGGTACGGCCTGCCGGTGGTGAACCCGGTGCTGGCCGACGGCACCTTCGCCCCCGAGGTCCCGCTGGTCGGCGGCCAGTTCTTCAAGAAGGCCGACGAGGTCCTGGTCAAGGACCTCCAGGCCCGCGACCTGCTCTTCCGCCACCTGCCGTACGAGCACAGCTACCCGCACTGCTGGCGCTGCCACACCGCGCTCCTCTACTACGCGCAGCCGTCCTGGTACATCCGCACCACCGCGGTCAAGGACGCCCTGATCCGGGAGAACGAGGCCACCAACTGGTTCCCTTCGAGCGTCAAGCACGGCCGCTTCGGGGACTGGCTGAACAACAACATCGACTGGGCGCTCAGCCGCAACCGCTACTGGGGCACCCCGCTGCCGATCTGGCGCTGCGAGGAGGGCCACCTCACCTGCGTCGGCTCACTGGCCGAGCTGTCCGGGCTCACCGGCACGGACCAGAGCGGGCTCGACCCGCACCGCCCGTACATCGACGAGGTCACCTTCGCCTGCCGCGACTGCGGCGGCACCTCGACCCGGGTCCCCGAGGTCATCGACGCCTGGTACGACTCGGGCTCGATGCCCTTCGCCCAGTACGGCTACCCGTACGAGAACAAGGAGCTGTTCGAGAAGCGCTACCCGGCGCAGTTCATCTCCGAGGCGATCGACCAGACCCGCGGCTGGTTCTACACCCTGATGGCCGTCGGCACCCTGGTCTTCGACCGGAACAGCTACGAGAACGTCGTCTGCCTGGGCCACATCCTCGCCGAGGACGGCCGCAAGATGTCCAAGCACCTGGGCAACATCCTGCAGCCGATCCCGCTGATGGACCAGCACGGCGCCGACGCCGTCCGCTGGTTCATGGCCGCCGGCGGCTCGCCCTGGTCGGCCCGCCGGGTCGGCCACGGCACCATCCAGGAGGTGGTCCGCAAGACCCTCCTCACCTACTGGAACACCGTCGCCTTCCAGGCCCTCTACGCCCGCACCTCCGGCTGGGCCCCGTCCGCGGGCGACCCGGCCCCGGCCGACCGTCCGCAGCTGGACCGCTGGGTGCTCTCCGAGCTGAACACCCTGGTCCGCGAGGTCGACGCGGCCTTCGAGGCGTACGACACCCAGCGCGCCGGCAAGCTGCTCTCCGGCTTCGTCGACGACCTCTCCAACTGGTACGTCCGCCGCGGGCGCCGCCGCTTCTGGCAGGGCGACGCCGCCGCGCTCGCCACCCTGCACGAGGCGCTGGAGACCGTCACCCGCCTGATGGCCCCGCTCACCCCGTTCATCACCGAGCAGGTCTGGCAGGACCTGGTCGTCCCGGTCGCCCCGGACGCCCCCGCCTCGGTCCACCTGGCCACCTGGCCGGTGGCGGACGAGTCGCTGGTCGACGCGGACCTCTCGCGCCACATGGCGCTGGTCCGCCGGCTGGTCGAGCTCGGCCGGGCCACCCGCGCCGAGTCCGGTGTGAAGACCCGTCAGCCGCTGTCCCGGGCGCTGGTCGCCGCCCAGGGCTGGGACGAGCTGCCCGCCGACCTGCGCGCGCAGATCGCCGAGGAGCTCAACGTCTCCGCCCTGGAGTCGCTGGCCGAGGTCGGCGGCTCGCTCGTCGACACCACCGCCAAGGCGAACTTCCGCGCGCTGGGCAAGCGCTTCGGCAAGGGCGTGCAGGACGTCGCCAAGGCGGTCGCCGCCGCGGACGCCGCCGTGCTCGCCGCCGAACTGCGCGCCGGGGGCACCACCTCCGTCGAGCTGAACGGCGAGACCGTCGCGCTCTCCCCCGACGAGGTGATCATCACCGAGACCCCGCGCGAGGGCTGGGCCGTCGCCAACGAGTCCGGTGCCACCGTCGTCCTCGACCTGACGATCACCCCCGAGCTGAAGCGGCTCGGCGTCGCCCGGGACGCGATCCGCCAGATCCAGGAGGCCCGCAAGAACTCCGGCCTGGACGTCGCCGACCGCATCGTCCTGCGCTGGCGGGCCACCAGCGACGAGACCGCCGAGGCCATCGCCGAACACGGCGCCCTGGTCGCCGAGGAGGTCCTCGCGACCGACTTCGCCGCCGGTGCCGCCGACTGGCAGTCCGAGACCTTCGCCGACGACTCCCTCGGCCTGGCCTTCCAGCTCCGCAAGGCCTGACC
>NZ_JBHJRC010000123.1:0-22093 GCF_042261735.1 Kitasatospora sp. NPDC056327
GGGGGGCCCCCCCCCCCCCCCCCCCGGGGGCCCCCCCCCACCGGTCCTCCACCGGTCCTCCCGCCACGGCGGTGCGTCACCGCCGGCGGGTCACCGGCGGGACGTCACCGCCGGCCCAGGCCGCGGTCGATCGCCGTGATCAGCTCACCGTCCGGGGTGTCCCCGTCGAGCGACCAGATCATCGCGCCGCCGAGGCCCTCGCGGCGCACGTACTCGGCCTTGGTGCGCAGCACCGTCGCGTCGTCGTACGTCCAGAACGTGGTGCCGTCGAACAGCCAGGCGTTGCCGTTGCGCGGGCCCCGGTGGAGCTTGTAGGTGCCGGAGTCGGCGAGCTTCTTCAGCGCCTTGTAGTCCTCGGTGCCGGCCACCCAGGTCGCCGGGGCGGGACCGGCGGCGGGCTGCCCGAGACCGTCGCCGCCGCCCGTGACGCCCGTCCAGCCCTGGCCGTAGAACGGCATGCCGGTGACCAGCTTGCGGGCCGGGGCACCGCGCCGCAGCCAGGCGTTGACGGTCTGGTCGACGCTGAAGTCCTTCTTCGCGTAGAGCGCGGACTGCTGCGCGGTGGTCTTCTCCCCCGAGACGTGGAAGTCGTAGCCCTGGAGGTTCACGAAGTCGAAGTCCCGCATGATCTTCGAGACCTCGAAGCCCGCGTCGATCTTCGCGGGGGCGGTGGGCACGTACGCGCTGAGCTCGAAGTGCCTGCGGTTCTTCAGCGACCGGCCGTAGGCGTCGACCTGGGTGCGGAACTCGCGGACGAGCTTGGTGAAGTTCTGCTTGTCCTCGGGGCGGATGACGTTGCCGGGGGCGCCGTCGGAGCCGGGCCACTCCCAGTCGAGGTCGATGCCGTCGAACAGCCCGGCCGCCGCGCCCGCGCCGCCGCGGGGGCCGTCGGCCGGCAGGTTGCCCTTGAGGTAGAGGTCGATGCAGGAGGAGACCAGCGCCTTGCGGCCGGCCTCGGTGCGCACGGCGTCCGAGAAGTACGCCGAGCCGCTCCAGCCGCCGAGCGAGATCATCACCTTGAGGCCGGGGTGCTCGGCCTTGAGCTTGCGCAGCTGGTTGAAGTTGCCGGCCAGTGCCTGCCCGTCGGCGTCGGCGACGCCGTCCACCGACTCCGCCGCGCCGACCGGGCGGGAGTAGTCGGCCCACGGGTCGGAGCCGGGGCCGCCCATCTGGCAGGTGCCGGCCGGGCCGACGTTGCCGAAGGCGTAGTTGATGTGCGTCAGCTTGTCGGCCGTGCCGCTGGTCTCCAGGTCCTTGACGTGGAAGTCGCGGCCGTAGATGCCCCACTGGATGAAGTAGCCGACCCGCTTGTACGCGGCCCCGCCGTGCCGGGAGGCGTCGCCGGCGCCGTCGAGGTCGGCGGCCGCGGCCACCGGGGCGAGCGGGGCCAGCAGCCCCAGGACGGCCGCGGCGGCGGCGCCGACGGTCGAGCGGGTCGAGAATCTGTGACGCATGAGCGAGATCACCCCTTGTGCGGTGGGGGCCGCACGGTCGTGGGAAACGGTGGACGGCACAGGGAGTCCGCAGGGTGCGCCCGTGGTGGGCGGCGACGACTCAACACGCCAAGGTCCATACCTGTCAACGGAGTTCGGCAAAGGTTTTGCAAAACGGACCGCACCGCCCGGATTTCCGGGCGGTGCGGCGGCGGACAGTTGACCCGCTGTCAGATCGAGAAGTAGCCGATCAGGTCGGCGACCACGTCGGTGCTGCCCCACTGGTTGGCGAACGACACCCGCCCGTCGACCACCGGGACCATCACCAGTGTGGAGACGACCTCGCCCGGCCGGTAGTTGAGGTTCGAGGCGTCCGGACGGCCCTGGCCGTGCGGGTAGACCGTCAGGAAGCTCCTGTCGGTCGGCCACACCGCGGTGACGTTCATCAGCACCGAGGTCACCCCGGCCGCGGGCACGCCCTCGACCCCGGCCACCTTCAGGCTGACCATGTCGCCGTCCCCGCCCAGGGTGCCGATCCGGGCGCCCTCACCGGTGCGGGTGTCCAGCAGGCGCACCAGGGAGGACGGCGTGTAGGTGGCGCCCGAGGCCCCGTAGTAGCCGAGGACGTCGACGCCCAGGTCGATCGCCCCCCGGGCGTTGCGCAGGTCGACCCTGCCGTCCGCCCCGACCGGGACGGTCACCAGGTTCGACACGTTCTGCCCCGCCGCGAAGTTGACCGCCGACGCGTCCGGCGCCGCCTCGCCGTGCGGGTAGGCCGTCACGTAGCCGGTGGCGGTGGGGTCGACCGCCGTCACGCTCATCACGACCGCCGTCACCCCGCTCGCCGGGACCCCGGCCACCCCGGTCACCTTGAGCGGCACCACGCCGCCCGGGCCGACCCGGCCGGCCGGCGCGCCGACGCCGTGCACCGTGTTGAGGATCCGCGACGGCGACACCGGGCTCAGCAGGGAGCCCCGGTCGGTGCCGTCGGTGTAGTACCCGACCACGTCCACGCCGAGGTCGACCTCGCCCCAGGCGTTGCGCAGGTCGACCCTGCCGTCGGCCAGCGGGACCGTCGCCAGGTTGGTGACGTTCTGCCCGGCGGCGAAGCTGACCGTCGGCAGGTCGGGCACCTTCTGTCCGCCCGGGTACACGGAGACCGCGCCGGCCCGGGTCGGGTTGACGGCCGTCACGTTCATCACCACGGCCGTGGCCCCGGTGGCCGGGACCCCGCCCGCACCGGCGACCCGCAGCGACACCACGCCGCCCTGGCCGACCCGGCCGGCCGGCGCGCCGACGCCGTGCACCGTGTTGAGGATCCGCGACGGCGACACCGGGACGAACCGGCCCTTGGCCGGGGCCGGCTCCGGCGTCACCGTGAAGGCCCCGGCCAGGGCGGGACCGCCGCTGCCGTAGCCGTCCAGCACCACGTCGTACGTCCCCGGCCGGTAGCCGTAGGTGTCCACCAGGGCGTGCAGTTCGGTGCCGCCGGGGTTCACCGAGAGCGGCTGCAGGGTGTACTGCGAGGAGCCCCCGGTGCCGGTCAGCCGCAGCTTGGTGCCCAGGGTGAGGCCGGCGCCGCGGATCGTCACCTGGGTCTGTGTGCCGGCCGCGCCGGTGGCGGGGGCGATCGAGTTCAGGGCGAACGCGTTCGGCCGTCCGCCGCAGGTGGAGGTGGTCCTGTCGCAGACCCCCTGCACGGTGTACTCGACCGGGGTCGCCGCGCGGCCGGGGCTGACCAGCAGCACCGCCTGCCCGGCGACGGCGTTCGAGTGGGCGGTGCAGCGGCCGCCGAGCAGGCCGTAGCTGCTGGAGCAGGTGTAGGTGGCGGAGGACTCGTCCCAGACCGCCGGCCCCATCAGGTCCAGGACGGGCTTCTCCACCGACGGCGCGGAGGTCGTGCCGAAGACGTCGAAGGACTGCGAGGGCTTCATGTCCACCACGGCGCAGTACGCCGTCGAGGACTCGGTGAGCAGCCCGCCGCGCAGCGCGAAGCCCTCCGCCGAGACCGGGTGCGCCGTGCACTCCGGCGCCCACCCGGCGGCGGTGCCCACCCGCCAGGTGTCGACGTCGGTGTGGATCGGACCGCCGCCCTTGTGGCCGGCCGCGAGCACCACCAGCGTGTACGTGGTCGCGCCGGTGACCTTGCAGGCGTAGCCGAACTGGACACAGACCGTCCGGCCGCTGCCGTCGGCGACCTGGAGCTGCACCGTGGGGTCGTAGCGGCCGGCCGTCGAGCGGGCGCTCAGCCAGAGCCGGTCGGTGGCGGCGGCGGTGACCCGGACGCAGCGGGCGTCCAGCGCCGAGGTGAGGTCCAGGGGCAGGGACCGGCCGCCGACCGCGGTCGCGTTCGGCGTGAGGCAGGCCGCGTCCGGCGAGATGTCCCGCCGGCTCAGCCGGTAGGTCTCCCCGGACCGGCCGTCCAGCAGGGTCGTGTAGCCGGTCCCGGCCGCGAAGGCGCAGGTGAAGGCCCCGCCCTCGCAGAGCACGGTGCCGGTCGGGTCGACCACCTTGACCGAGGCGCCGCCGGTGTTGGCCGCGTTCGCGTAGTCGACGGCCTCGGCGGTGCTGTGCGCGCCGGCGGGCAGCGCCAGGCAGGCCTGGGGCGCGTCCCGGGTCGGCGTCACCTCGGCGCCCCAGCCGCCGTCGAAGGCGCTGCGCGGCCAGGCGGCGCAGCCGGCCGTCTCACCGGTGCGGTGGATCACCAGCCGGTAGGTCTGGTCCGGGGTGCCGCTCAGCACGGCCCGGAACGGCGCGGTCCCGGTCAGCCGGCAGATCGTGGACGAGTACGCGTAGAGGTTCTCGCACTGCTTGAGGCCGGTCGCGTCGAGCACCGCGAACGAGGCGCCGGTCATGCCGTCCGGGGGCCGGTTGAGCAGGTAGACGCCGTTCCCGGCGGCGGTGGGCAGGGTGAGGCAGGGGGCCCGGCCCGGTGCGCCGAAGCCGCCGGTGACCGGGCCGGACGCGAACCCGCTGTCGCCGGTCGCGGTGCAGCCGCGGGTCTCCCGGTCGGAGCGCAGGGTCGCCCCGAAGGCCTGGCCGGCGGGCGTGCGCGGGTCGACGACCCAGGTGTAGTCGCCGGGGGCGAACAGACAGCCCGCGCCCGGCCCGCAGGTGCCGTGCGGCGGACGGCTGCCGTCGGCCGCGAACAGGACACCGGTCAGCGGCTCGCCGTCGGGCTTGACCGCGGCGTAGGAGTACGGCCCCTGCTCGGTGATCCGCAGGGTGCGGCAGCGGGCCGTCGGGGCGGTGTCCGGGGCGGTGCCGAAGGCCTGCGGCACCACCACCGCGCAGCCCTGCGTGGCGGCGAGCCGCGCCAGCGTGAGGTCGTACGCCGGTACCGCGCCGTAGCCGGCCTGCACCCCGACCCGGAACGGTGCCGGGCCGGACAGCGTGCAGTCCAGCAGGTCGTACTCCCAGGTCTCGTTGCGGGTGCAGGCCGGCCGGCCCGCGGCGTCGAAGACCGTCCGGTCGAGCCCGAGCCCGGGGAGGTGGATCCGCAGCCGGTCACCGGTCACGAGGTCCGGGGCGAGGTAGCACTCGCCGGCGGAGCCGGGCGGCAGCGAGCCGCGGAACGCGGTCGGTGCGGCGAGGGAGAGGTCCGCGGCGCCCACCGTCCGGCAGGCGCCGGGGGCGAGCAGCGTCCGGTAGGAGACGGCGAGGTCGGCCGGGATGCTCGTCTCCTCCGTGATCCGGAGGGTGTAGGTGCCCGCCTGCGTGGTGGTGCAGCGCAGCAGTCCGCCGTACTGGGACTCGCCGGACCGGTCGCAGTCGGGCTCCGTGCCGTCCGGCCCGAGCAACTTCCTGCTCACCGCGCCGACGGTCGTCAGGATCCGGACGAACAGCACGTCCTGGGCCTGCGGCAGGGTGAAGGAGAACGACACCGGGACGCCGGGTTCGAGCGTGCAGGCGGCGATGACGGCGGCGGTGAGCGCCGGCGGGCAGGCGCCGGAGACGCCGGCCCGCCGGAGGTCCTCGGCGGCGGCCTCGGCGGCGGCCTTCGGGTCCTCCGCGGGCGGGGCCGCCGGCCCGGCGGCGGGGGCCGGCGCGTCCGGGGCGGAGGGGCCCGCGGACGGCTCCGGGCCCGGCTGCGCACCCGGCAGCGGCGCGGCGGTGGCGGCCGGCGGCTGCGCCACGGCCGCGGCGGGAACGGTCTGGCCCACCAGGGTGGCCAGGACGGCGAGCAGCAGTGCGCCCGGTACCGACCTGCGCGCTCCGCCCCTCCCCGGGTGCGTGTGTCTGCCCGACGGCAGAGGTTTCATGAGTCCCCCTCGTCCTGGCCCCAACCCCTGTGACGATCACAAGAGTTCGTGGGCAGCCGGATTGTAGCCACCGGGGGCGGCGGCGCAGGCGGGGAGGGCGGCAGCTGCGGGGAGCCGGTGCCGGCGGGCTGCCGGGGCGTCAGTCCCCCTCCCCCTCACCGGTGGTGGCGGGGGCGTCCGGCGGGCGGGGGCGGTCGGGCCAGAGCTCGATGTGATCGTGCGCCAGCACCAGCCGGACGCGGTGCGCCAGGCCCAGCGACTCGGTGAACTCGCGCGGGAGCTGGAGCCGCCCGACGCGGTCGAGGACGGTGTACTCCTCGCCGGAGAGCGGGCTGCCGGGGCCGGGGCCGGCGGTGTGGCGGAGCACCTCGGTGGAGGTGCGGCCGTCGCGGATCCGGACCGTGCGGCGGACCTGGTCGGCCACCAGGGCGTCATGGGTGACGATCAGCACCGTGGTGCCCAGCTCGGCGTTGGCGGTGCGCAGGGCGGCGAAGATCTCCTCCGAGGTGGCGGTGTCCAGCTCGCCGGTGGGCTCGTCGGCGAGCAGCAGACGCGGCCCGTTGGCCAGGGCGACGGCGATCGCCACCCGCTGCTGCTCACCGCCGGAGAGCGCCGCGGGGGTGCGGTCGGCGGCCCCGGCGATCCCCATCAGACCGAGCAGCTCCACCGCCCGGGCGGCCCGCCGGCGGCGCGGCACGGCGGCGTAGCCCATCGGCAGCTGCACGTTCTCCCGGGCCGTCAGGTACGGCAGCAGATTGCTCGCGGCCTGCTGCCGGACCGTGCCGACGGTGCGGCGCCGGTAGGCGGTCCGTTCGCGGCGCTTGAGCCCGCCCACGTCGGTTCCGGCCACCCGGGCGGTGCCGGCGCTGGGGGTGTCCAGGCCCGCGAGGATGCCGAGCAGGGTGGACTTGCCGGAGCCGGAGGCGCCGACCAGCGCCGTCAGCTCGCCCTCCCGCACGGTCAGGTCGAGGCCCTGCAGGGCCTGCACCTCGACCCCGTCACCGGCCCGGGTGCCGGTGCGGAAGATCCGCACCAGGCTCTCGCACTCCACCATGGGCCGGTCGGTCCCGGACCCCTCGGTCGGTCGGTCGGTCACAGCGCCCCTCCCGGTGGCAACGTCACTCCCGCTCGCAGTGCCTCTCCCGGTCACAGCGCCTCTCCCAGTCGCAGCACGGCGCCCAGTCCGCGGCGGCGGCCGATCGCCGCCTCCAGGACGGCCGCCGCCGTCATCAGCAGGGCCAGCGCGAGGCCCAGCCCCGCGACGGCCGTCCAGTCGATGTGCACGGCGGGTTCGAACGGCCCGCCGGTGATCGGCCCCAGCCGCAGACCGGCGCCGAGGACGGCGGGCAGCAGCAGGCCGAGCGCGGTCCCGCCGACCGCCGCCGACAGCAGCAGCGGCACCACCTGGACCAGTTGCAGGGCGAACACCGCGCGGCTGCCGGTCCCCAGGGTGCGCAGACGGGACGTGGTGCGGGCGCGTTCGGCGGCGCTGAGCAGCAGGTCCAGGGCGAACGCGCCGAGTCCGAGCAGCAGCCCGGTCCCGGTGGTGACCAGGAAGGCCAGCCGCAGCGAGCGGGCCAGGCCGTCCCCGCGCAGCGCCTCCAGCTGTCCCGCCCGGTCGCGGAGTTCGACCCGCTGCCCGGGTTCGCCGGTGGGGGCGGTCAGGTGGCGGACGGCCGTCCGCACGGCGGCCGGGTCGGAGCCCGGGCCGGCCGCCGCCGAGTGGAGCAGCAGGGCGGACGGGTGGTTCTTCTGGACGGGCAGCCGCTCCGCGGACGGGCCGGTGAACAGCAGCAGCGCGGGGGGCCGGTCCCGGTCGCCGAGCACCGGCCCGAGCAGCGGGTCGCGCAGGGCCTCGCCGGGCAGCGCGCCCAGGACGCGGACCAGGACGCGGCCGGTGCCCGGCGCGGACAGCTCGAAGGTCCCGCCGGGGAACCGGGCGGCGAGCGCGGGGTCGGCCAGCGCGGTGAGCACCGGGACCTCGTGGTCGGCGCCGGTCCACTCGACGGGGGCGGCCGTCCCGGGCGCGGCCGTCAGGGCGCGGGCCACCGGGGAGGACGGGTTCGCGGCGCGCAGTCCGTCGGCGTCCACCCCGACGAACTGCGCGCCGCCGACGGTGGTGCCGTCCTCCTGCGCGATCAGCTCGCCGCTCGCGCCGGTGACGGCCACCCGCCGGACCTGGCCGGGGAGCCGGTCGAGGTCGCCGGAGAGCCGGTCCCTCGGCCCGACCAGCGCGAACGGCGCCCCGCCGGTGCGCCACTCGGCGAGCCGTGCCTGGCCGGCCCCGACGGTCCGCGGGATCGTGGCCCCGTAGACGCCGTAGCCGGTGGCCAGCACCAGGACCAGCAGGGCGAGCGCCGCCGCGCCGCTCTGCCGGCCGGCCCCGGCCAGCGCCACCAGTGGGACCAGGCCGCGCGAGCGGCGCGCCCAGCGGGTCGCCGCCGACAGCAGCGGGGGCAGCAGCCGGAGCAGGAGCAGCACCACGACCAGTGCCAGGAGCACCGGCGCGAGGGCGAGTTGGGGGTCGATGCCGGAGCCCGCGTAGGCGCCCCGGGAGCGCAGGGCGACGACCCCGCCGACGGCGAGCAGCAGTACCAGGCCCTCCAGGACGAGCCGGCGCGAGGGCGGCAGCGGCCCGCTCCGCCCGGCGGAGGCGAGCAGCACGACGGCGGGCGCGCACCAGACCAGCAGGGCCGCGACCAGGACCGGGACCGGCGAGCCGAGGCCGGCGCCCGGCGGCGCGAGCGCCCGCCCCAGCACCCAGCCCGCCGCGACCCCGGCGCCGACCGCCACCGCGGCCTCCGCCAGCATCCGGCCGGCGATCCCGGACAGCCGGGCGCCGCGGGAGAGCTGGAGCGCGAAGGCGCCGGCCCGGCGGCGGGCCCCCAGCCGGGCGGCGGCGACGGCGGTGGCCACCACCACGGCGAGCACCCCGGCGAGCGCGAAGCCCTGGAGCTGCTCGGTGCGCAGCCGCTGGGCGGCGAAGCCGTCGAGTTCCGGGGTGAGCCGCTCGGCGACGGTGATCACGTCCACCCACTGCCGGGCCACCGTGCATCCGGCACCGGTTCCGCACAGCCGCTCCTGGGGGGCCGCACGCCACCCGGCCAGGGCGGACCGCGTCCGGTCGATCGCGGCCCGGGTGGCGGCCGGCCCGGAGCGGTCGACGGTCACCGGGAGCTCCCAGGCCGCGACGAGTCCGGCGCCGCCGCCCGCCAGCCGCTCGATCGCGCCGGCGGTGGTCAGCAGTTCGCCGGCCAGGTTCCGGCCGCCGTCCCGCCGGATGACGGTCCAGGGCGCGACCAGCATCGGGGACTGCGTCCAGATCCGGTCCGCGCCGTGGTCGGTGCGGAAGACGCCGGTCACCACGAGCGGGGCCGACAAGCCGTCGCCGGCCAGCCGGAACCGCCGGCCGGCCGGCAGTCCGATCCGGTCCCTGGTGCCCTCGGAGACGGCGACCTCGACGGCCGGCGGTTCGCCGGACGGGCCCTGCGCGTCCGGAGCGGTCCCGGGCGGCTGCGGTGCCCGGCCCTCGACGTACTCGACCGGCCCTCCGGTGCCGTCGGGCTGGGCGTGGACCAGGGCGAACTCCGGTGCCGCGCCGTAGAACTGCGGCAACTCGGGTGCGGGGGCATGCGGGGTGGCCGCCCGGGCGCGCGGCCTGCCGAGCGCGGCGGCGACCGGGCCGGCGGCGGCGCGCAGCGCTTCGCCGACCGAGTCGAGGTCCCGGTCGAGCGTTCCGTCGGCGTCCGGCGGGGGCGTCAGCGGGATCGTGGCGGCCCTGGCGGAGAGCATCGCCCCGGACAGCTGGGCGCGGTCCACCCGGTCCGCGAGGGTGCCGGCCGCCAGCCGGTCGAGGCGCGGCGGCCAGCTCAGCGGGACCGCCGTGAGCAGGACGGCGAGCAGCCCCAGCACCGCCGCGACGGGCCAGGCGACCCGTGCCTCGCGCCGGATCAGGCGCAGTGTCAGCATGTGGGGCTCCCCCCGTCGAAGCGTCCGTTCCGGTGGGCGCCGCGGTCCCCGTGCGTGCCGTGGCCCTGCCCGCCGTGGCCGTGCCTGCCGCCGCGGGGCACGCCGCCGGTCCCGGGCCTCATCCGTCCTCCCCCGCGCGCAGGGCCGGGACCAGGTCGACCCGGGCCGACAGCCTGGTGAGGACCGGCAGCACGAGGACGAGCAGCAGCCCGACGGCCAGCGCCGTCAGCACGGCCGCGGGCCGGCCCGGCGCGGCGAGCAGGCCGGGGAAGACCGGGGCCGCGTGGTCGTCCAGCACGGTGAGCGTCAGCAGCAGGGTCGCGAGCAGCAGGCCGAGCACCCCGCCGAGCAGCACCGGCGGCACGGCCACCGCCGCCTGTTCGGCGCGCAGCAGCGCGACCAGCTCACCGCGCCGCACGCCCAGCGCGCGCAGCACCGCCAGCTCCCGCCGGCGGGCCCGCAGCGCGCCCACCGTGTGCAGGGTCAGGGCGGCCAGCGCGAAGAGCGGCGCGGTGACCAGCACCAGCAGCCAGGCACAGCGGAGCCCGGCCCGGAACGGGTCGTCCGCCAGCGCGGCGGCCTCGGCCGGCACGCTCTGCGGCCGGCCGAACTCACCGCGGCCGTCCACGGCGGCCCAGGTGGCGGCCGGGTCGTCGCTGGTCAGCCACCAGCGGCCGACCGCGGGCGGGGCCGCGCCGGCGAACGCGCGGTTGGCGGCGAGCGCGCGCAGGTCCAGCACCAGATGGGCCCGGTTCCCGGCGTAGCCGGGCAGCCCGTCGACCTCCCCGGTGATCAGGACCGGCTGGGCGCTGCGGTTGTCGCGCTCCCAGTCGAGCCGGACGGTGTCGCCGACCCGGGCCCCGACGGCGTCGAGCAGGGCGCGGTCGGCGAGCGCGGGCAGGACGGGGGGCAGCGGCGCGGGGGACGGACCGGACGGCACGGCGGTGCCGGTGCCGGGCAGCACCGCGAGGACCGCGTCCGAGCCCGCCGCGTCCGGGGGGATCCGTGGCCGTTCGGACCGCAGCACGGCGTGCAGCAGAACGGGCCCGCCGCTCTCCCAGGTGCAGACGTCGGCCTGCTCGGCGCTGTCGAACGGCGGCTCGGCCGACCTGGGCCGGGCGGTCTCGAAGCCGGGACAGCCGAGCGCGAACGGGTCGGCCGGGAACCTGCCGTAGCGGGCCCAGGACTGTCCCGGCGGCAGCGCGAGTTCGGTCCGCCGTCCGCCGCTGACGGCGGCGATCCGCGAGACGCCCAGGTCGAGCGTGGCGCGGGTGTCCTGCCCGCCGGGGAAGTGGACGCCGAGCCGGCCGATCGTCAGCGGGTGGGTGCGCCGCCCGCCGTCGTCCAGCGGGACGGTCAGGGTGTGCGGGCTGCCGTCGGCGGGCAGCGGGACGGTCAGTTGCTCGGTGATCCCGTCGGCGTCCCGGAGCCAGAACCGCAGGCCCGCGCCGGGCGCCGGGAGCGGCCGGTCGACGCTCGCCCGGGCGGTCACCTCCAGCGCCGTCGGCTCGCCCGGCAGGACGATCCCCTGCGAGGCCACGGCGGTCAGCGGGGCCAGCAGCGCCCGGACCGGGCGGTCGGCCAGGTCCGGCCGCAGGACGGGCAGGTCCGCGGCGGAGGCGGCCGCGGTGTTCAGGGCGATCGTCTGCACCACCGTGGTGCCCAGGTAGGCCGCCTGCTCGGCCACCGGGACGGCCCCGGTGACGCCCGGCAGCGCGGCCAGGGCGGCGCGGTGCCGGGCCGGCGGTCCGGGCACCGCGGTCAGCCGCAGATCGGCGCCGACCGCGTGGGCCGCCCGGTCGCGGTCGCCCGCCGGCAGCGCGCCCAGCGTGCCGGCCGCCAGGGCCCCGCAGGCCACCGCCAGCAGCGTCACCAGGGCCGGCACCGCCTGGCGCCCGGTGTCGCGGCTCAGCCGCCAGGCGGCCAGTGGCAGGACCAGCCCGCGCCCCCGGGCGGCCGCCCGCTCCAGCAGCCGCCCGGCCGGCGGGAGCAGCCGCAGCAGCAGGACCGCCCCGGCCACCGCCATCGCCGCCGGGGCGAGCACCAGCGTCGGGTCGACCCAGGACTCCAGGCCGGCGACCGGGCCGCCGGCCACCACCCCGCCGTAGTACCGGAGCTGGAAGAAGCAGAGGGCCGCCACGGCGAGCAGCGCCAGGTCCGCGCCGGCCCGTTGCAGACCCAGCCGCCGCGGACCGCGCCCGCGCGCCCGCCCGGCGCCCCGCCGCACGGCCTGCCGGGCGAGCGGCAGCAGCAGGGCCGCGCCGTGCACCAGGAGCGCGAACCCGGCGACCCACCAGGCCGCCCGGCCCTCGCCCGCGGCCAGGCCGTGCACCCCGGCGCCGCGCAGGACGGCGGCGAGCAGCGGATCGGCCAGCAGCAGCCCGCAGACCGCCGCCGGCAGCGCGGCCACCGCCCACAGTCCGGCCGCGCCGGCGAGCAGCCGCACCGCGCCCGCTCCCCGGGAACTCCGCAGCGCCTGCTCGCCGGTGACCGCGTCGGCCAGCCGGCGGGCCGTCAGCACCAGGACCGTCGCGGCGAGCAGCGCGAGCAGGGCGAACGGCACCGCGATCTCGGCCCTGGCGGTCAGGGCCGGCACCGCCTGGCTGTCGACCGCGGCGGGCAGTCCGCTGCGCACCGTGGTCCCGGCCAGCGCGGGTTCGGCGCCCCGGTAGACCGAGCGGGCGGCGTCCGAGCCGGCCAGGACGGCCGTCCGGTCGCGCAGCGCGGCCAGGCCGGACAGGCTCGATCCCCCGGTGTCGGGCAGCGCCAGCCAGACGGCGAGGGTCCGGGTGGCGAAGGAGGGAAGCGTGGTCAGCCGGGCACCGTCGACCAGCATCAGGACCGCCCCGTCGCCGTCGGCGCCGCCGAGGGCGGTCCAGACCGCGGCGGCGGCCGGGTCGGGACGGTAGACGCCGGTGACGGTGATCCTCAGCGGCTCGCCGGTGCCGGGGGAGCCGATGACCGTGCTGCCGCCGGAGTCCAGGCCGAGCCGGTCGGCGGCGGTGTCGGGGAGGGCGACCCGCAGTTCGGCGGCGGAGGCCGCGGCGGGGGCACCAGGGGCGACGGGGGCCGCGGCGGCGTCCGGCCAGCTGCCGCTGCGCAGCCGGCCGTGGCGGCCCGGGTCCGGCAGTGCCACCGGGAGGACGGAGAGCGCGGTCTCGCCGGCCCACCGGCGCCCGGCGGACGGCAGCGGCAGGTCGACGGGGCCGACGGCACGCAGGGCGGTCTCGGTCCGGAACGGGGTGCCGTCCATGGTGCGGAGCAGCGCCGCGCGCACCGCCCGGTCCGCCGCGGGCAGGCCCGGCGCCGTCCAGCGCGCGGTCACCTCCACCGAGCGGCCGGCGTCGGCCGCGAGCCGCTGGCGCACCCCCGTGGTGGCGGCCGAGCGGGACAGCCCGGCCACCGCCGCCAGCACCGCCGTCGCCACCAGGACGCTGACGGCCACGGCCACCAGCACCGGGCCGTGCCGTCCGAGTCCGCGCCCCGTCCGGCGCCAGAACCCCGTCCGTGCCATCCCCTGCTCCCCTCGCTGCCCTCCGTGCCGGAGGAGCACGCGCCGTGCGGCCAACTCTGCCGCAGAGCCCGGGTCCTGGCGCATACACCTCTTGATGGTCTGTACCAATCCGGGTCAGGCGAGCATCGTCCCGGGGGCGCCGCCCGAGCGGAACGGCGGCGGACGGCCCGGTGTCCGTCCGGGAAGGAACAGTGCCCGGACGGACACCTCCGACAACCGGCCGGCGACGCCGGGCGGTCGATAGCATCGGCCGCATGGCTGAACGGGCTGGACGGGCGGAGCAGGCCGAGGGGGCCCGGGAGGCCGCCGGGACCGAACGGGCGGGGCGGCCGGAGGAGCCCCCGCCGTGGCTGGACGCGCACGAGGACGAGGTCTGGAGCGGGTTCTTCGAGACCCAGGTGCTGTTCTGGCGCCGCCTGGCCCAGCAGCTGCAGCAGGAGACCGGCCTCTCCGAGCCGGACCTCGCCATCCTCCAGGCCCTGCTGGCGGCCCCGGGCGGCCGGCTACGGGCCTACCGGCTGAGCGGCGTCACCCAGTTCGAGAAGAGCCGGCTGCACCACCACCTGACCCGGATGGCCGGTCGCGGCCTGGTCACCCGCGAGCCCTGCCCGGACGCCGGGCGCGGCGCCGTGGTGGCCCTCACCGAGCAGGGGCGGGCCGCCGTCGCCGCCGCGCTGCCCCGGCGCGCGGCGCACATCCGCCACTGGCTCACCGATCCCCTGACGGACGATCAGCGCAGTGCCCTGATCGGCATATCGGCCACCCTCACCGCACAGCTGAAGGGCGACGGTCCCACCCGCTGAAACCCTCGAACCGGTTGACGCGTCAACTCGGCGCGCCCATCCTGGGGTTGACACGTCAACCCGACGGCACCCCGGGGGAACCGCCATGCGCTTCCTGCTCCTGCCCCACCTTCCCGACCAGTCCAAGCCGCACCACGACCAGCTCCGCGAACTCGTCGACCAGGCCGTGTTCGCCGAGGAACTGGGCTTCGACGCCTACGGCATCGGCGAGCGCCACGACCGCCCCGCCGTCTCCAGTGCCCCGCCCGTCCTGCTCGCCCACATCGCCGCCCTCACCTCGCGGATCCGGCTCTTCACCGCCGTCACCACCCTCGGCCAGCTCGACCCGCTGCGCGCCTACGAGGACTACGCCACCCTGGACCACCTCGCCGGAGGCCGGCTGGACCTCATCGTCGCCAAGGGCGCCTATCCCCGCTCCTCCCGTCTGTTCGGCGTCACCCGGGAGAACCAGTGGGAGCTGCTCCAGGAGAACTACCTGCTGTTCCGCCGGCTGTGGCGGGAGGAGAACGTCACCTGGCAGGGCCGGCTCGGCCGCTCGCTGGAGGACGCCGAGCCGCTGCCGCGCCCCTACCGGCCGGAGATCCGGATCTGGCACGGGGCCGGGAGCAACCCGGACTCCGCCGACTTCGCCGCCCGGCACGGCGACCCGCTGTTCACCCCCAACGGCGCCGGTGCCATCGGCCCGTACGCCGCGATCGTCCGCCACTACCGGGAGCGCTGGGCGGCGTACGGCCACGACCCGGCGCGCGCCCTGGTCGGCGCGGGCACGGCGGGCTACTTCGGCGCCCGCACCTCGCAGGAGGCGGTGGCGCGCTACCGCCCGGTCTTCGAGGCCCGACTGAAGGTCAACCGGGCCTTCGACGCCTCCTCGCTGCGCTTCGACACCGCCGAGGACCTCGTCGAGCACGGCTCGGTGCTGGTCGGCAGCCCCCAGCAGATCATCGAGAAGGTGCTGGGCCAGCACGCGCACTTCGGCCACGAACTGCTCCACCTGCACGTGGACGGCGAAGTGCTGGACCGCGCGGACTACCTGGGCACGCTGGAGCTGTTCTTCGCCGAGATCGCCCCGGTCCTGCGCCGCGAACTGCCCAGCCGGCCGCTCGGCGACTCGTGACGGCCCGGTGGGGTGCTGCGGCCGGACCGACCGTCATTTGACTGATGCCGCCGTACCGCCCGCCGAAGGAGCCTTGCGGTACGCGACGGCCCCGGTGGCGGGCCATGCCCCGGTGCCGTCGCGCACCGGAATCGTCACCCAGCCCGCTCCGCAGCGCGGGCAGATCTCGAAAGCGGGTTCCACCGTGGCCCTGAAATCGTTCAAGCCGGCGACCGCCGCCGTCGCGGGAGCCGTCGCCGGGGCGGTCCTGTTCCTCACGGCGTCGCCCGCCTCCGCGGCGAACCCCCCGTACGACGGCTGCCCGGCGTGGGCGCTCTGCCTCTACCAGCACGAGGGCGGCACGGGCTCGAAGGCGATCATCACGCCCCCGCCGGCCGGCGGCAACGCGGCGACCGTGCGCCTCCCGAAGGTCCACTTCCTGAACGGCGACATCGCCGACAACCAGGTGTCGTCCTGGATCAACAACTCCCAGTGCGAGATCAGGTTCTGGGACGACCCCTACGGGGACCTCCACCCGTCCGACCTGGACTACGCGCCCGCGTGGAACTGGGGCTACAAGGCCGACTACGGCCAGGGCGGCAGCGTCTCCTACAAGAACGACCGGATGTCCGGCCTCGCCTTCTACTGCTCGTAGCGGCCGGGCCCCCTCCGAGGCCGTCCCCGGCCCTCCGCCCCCCGGCTCTCCGCCCCCGGCCCGCCCAGGACCGGGGGCGCTGCGCTGCGCCTCCCCACCGACGCCTCCCCCGACACGGACAGAGGTCCCATGAAACGCCCACGCCCGGCGGCAGCGCTGCTCTCCGGCCTGCTGCTCTCCCTCACCCTCCCCGCACTCGCCCCCGCGGAGTCCGCCGCCGGGCCCGCCCCGGCCGCCGCCGTGACGGCCGGTCCCGGCGCCGAGGGCCCCGACCTCACCTCCGCCAACCGCACCGGCCCGCCCCCCGGCATGCCCGACTGGTCACGGGTCGGCTTCCGCGGCGGCCGGGCGCTGCCCGGTGACGACTCCCTGACCGGCGATCCCGCCTGCCGCATCACCCCGGAGGTGCTCGCCGCCAAGTACGGCGTCCGGCCGGACGACGGCGCGGACGACACCACCGGCCTGCAGCGGGCGATCGACGACGTCCGGGCGAACTGCTCCCCGAACGCCAACTTCGACCGGCTCTCGCTGATCTCCCTGCCCGCGGGCCGGATCGACGTCTCCCGGCAGATCTACGCCGACGCCGACTACCTCGTGCTGCGCGGCCGCGGCTCCGGCGACGGCGGCACCCGCCTGGTGTTCCGCCCCGACGTCAACACCCGCTACGACACCCTGGTCAACGGCCGCTGGGACCAGGACTCGATGAAGGCCGGCAGCGGCAGCGACGTCGGAACCGGCGGCTGGATCTGGCCCGGCCGCGGCCTCTTCCGGGTCCAGACCCGCGACATCGCGGAGCGCTACCAGGACGACTGGGCCGCCGCCCCCGCCAACCGCAAGGACATCTTCGAGGGCAGCGTCAACCAGCACTGGGCCTCCGGCATCAAGGTCGCCGCCCGGGCGGCCGACCCCGGCTGGGCGGCCCGCCAGGGACAGAACTCCGTCCAGCTGGACCCCAAGGCCGACATGAAGAAGTTCTCCCCGGGCGGCTACGTCTGGGTCGGCGCGGCCAACAGCGTCAAGTTCTACGAGCAGCAGGGCGTCTCCGACCGCAGCCAGATGGACAACCTCCACATGCGGCAGCAGATGTTCCGGGTCGACGCGGTCGACGCCGCGGCGCGGACCGTCACCCTGGACCGCCCGCTGGAGTGGGACGTGCCGGTCGACTCCACCTCGGACGGCTCCCCCGCCCTCGGCGACAAGCCCTACCCGAGCAAGGTCACCCCGCTCAAGGTGGTCCAGGGCGTCGGCTTCGAGGACTTCGCCTTCACCCAGGACATGACCGGCCTGCCCAAAGCGGGCGGCGGGACGTACTCGCTGACGCCCGCCCAGGCCGTGCACAACTACGGCAACCTGGCGCCCGAGTACGCGATGCACGGCATCGTCTTCAAGTGGGCCGCCAACGACTGGGCGCGCGGCCTCAGGGCCGAGATGACCGGCTCGCACCCGGTCGTCACCGAGGACGCCCGCAACGTCCAGATCGAGCGCAACAGCTTCGACGGCGCCTGGAACAAGGGCAAGGGCGGCAACGGCTACCTGCGCGGCAGCCGCGTCTGGGACTCGCTGTACGCCTACAACCTCAGCCGCAACCTGCGCCACTTCACCTTCCAGTGGTCGGCGAGCGGCAACGTCGCCTTCCGCAACGACCTCGACTCCGACCTCAACCTGCACGGCGGGTGGGAGCACAACAACCTCTTCGAGCAGAACACCCTGCGCGTCCCGTACGAACACCGCTCGGGCAACTGCTCGGCCAACTGCGGCGGCGAGGGCGGCGAGGTCGACGAGGGGACCTGGTACCCGGTCTGGTGGGCGGCCGGCCCCAAGGCCGTGAAGTGGTCCGGCTCCTCCGGCCCGCAGAACGTCTTCCACGACAACACCATGGTCAAGCAGACCGCCCCGGGCGGGCCGTACGAGCCGTACGCGCCCTACGGCGACCACTCCGGCACCGCTTACCAGTTCGGCTCCGCCGACGGCGCCCCGAACCGGTTCCAGCCCCTCGGCCAGGGCGGCCAGGGCATCCCCGACTGGGGCGGCCGGGAGACCCTCGACTACACGGGCGGCCAGGGCGTCGTGGCCACCGACGTCGGCAAGCGGCCCTCGCTGTTCCTCCGGAACACCGGCGGCCTCGTACCGCGCGACGACGACACCCGCACCGTGGCCACCTGGAACATGCAGGGCGCCACCACTCCGGGCGAGAACAGCAACAAGTACACCAACGACCTGCCCCGGCTGTACGGGACGGAACTCGGGGCCGGTGCCGACATCATCGCCCTCCAGGAGGCCGGCGCCCCACCCGGCGGCGCCACTCCCCTGGGGCCGATCAGCACCCCCAACATCGACTACTACGACAACAACCTCAACACCATCCCGGTCCAGGAGTACCGGCTCGGCACCAGGAGCCGGCCCACCGGATACCTGTACTGGCTGCGGACCGACACCAGCGACCAGCCGTACGGCCGGGTCAACCTGGCCATCTTCAGCCGCAGCCGGGTGGACCGGAACGACGTCTACGTCGCCCGGATGGGCGCCATCCGCGACCAGAGCGACTCCCGGCCCGCGCTGGGCATCGTCGTCGACGGCGTCGCCTACTACTCGGTGCACGGGTCCTCGGGAGGGCACGGCAGCGACGACCCCCAGCTGCTGCTCAACATCCGGGACCAGATGGCGCCCCGGAACCTGCCCTGGATCGCCATGGGCGACTACAACCGCGAGCCCGACAGCCTGCGCGGCGCGATCGGCCCGAACCTCACCGTCCACTCCCAGGCGCTGCCCACGCGTCCGACACCGCTGGTCACGACCACCGCACCGGCCTCGACCATCGACTACGCCGTCGTTCCCACCGCCCAGGCGCAGCCCTCCTTCATCGGGGCCGCCCGGGCCAACCTGACCTCCTCGGACCACTACCCCGTCGTGTTCACCCTCGCCAACCTGCCCGACCCGGCGGACCCGCAGCAGCCGCAGTCCGGACTGCGCGTGCCCACCCGGGCCGTGCTGCGCAACGCCGCCACCACCAACGTGGCCGGCCCCTCCGGCAGCAGCCACGCGGTCACCGACCAGCCGGTCGGCCGGGCGAGCCTCCCGGCCCAGGTGTTCACCCTGGCGGCCGACCCCGAGTACCCCGGCTACTACCGCCTGTTCCACCCGGGCGAGCCCTTCGGCGGCCGCTACCTGGGGCAGGAGGGCGGCGCCCGCGACGCCCGGACGGTGCTGTGGCCCAACCCGGCGCAGGACCAGCTCTGGGCGCCCGCCGACCAGGGCGACGGCACCTACACCCTGGTGAACCACCACACCCGGCAGTTCCTCACCGACCTCGGCGAGGGCGGGGCCGTGGTGGCCCGTGACTACGACGGCTCGGCGAGCCAGCGCTGGTTCCTCCAGGACCCCGTCGAGGCCACGACCGTCACCGAGATCGTCGCGACCGACGCCCCCGGCTCCGCTCCGACCCTCACGGTCGACGACCTGGAGCCGGCGCCCTACCCCGTCTACCTGGCGGCGGACTCGCCCGGGCGCGGCAACCAGCGGTTCGCCGCGGTCTCCGCCGGGCCGGTCGGCGGCTCCAACTTCAGCTACCTGATCCAGGGCCGGCAGTACGTCAACTCGTCGACGCTCCACCCGCTGGACCCGCAGAACGGCGACTACGTCACCATGGGCGCCTTCCGGCCCAACGACGACGGCTACCTGTGGTGCCGGACGGAGGAGGGGCAGCGGGGAACGCTGCTGGCCAACTTCAGCAGCCCCTACGAGCACCTGGACCTCACCCGGAGCACGACCACCGACGTGGTCACCGTCACCCGGCCCGGGACGGGGACCGACCGGCTCCACTGGCTGTTCCGCACGGCCACGCAGTGACCTGACCGCCGGGAGGCGGTGAGACCCCTCCGCCGGAACGCGAACAGCCGGTCGGCCCCCGGGCCGGCCGGCTGTTCCGCCGTGCGTGCCGTTCCGCCGTGCGTGCCGTTCCGCCGTGCGGCTGTCGTCGGCCGGGCGCGTGCTCTCCCGGCGCGGCCGGCGGCGCAGCTGCCGGGCGGGGAGGTCGACGACGGCGCTGCGCCTCGCGCCCTCGGAGCACGAGGCGCGGCGGCACCCGCGCGGCGGCAGGTGCAGGGCGGCCGGACCCGGACGTCGCCGAGGCCGGCCGGCCGCTGCAGCACCTCCCACCGGAGTTCGCGGGAGAACTCCCGGACACCCGCGTCGGCGGCGGGCCCGAGGAACTCCGGGGCCACCGCGAACGGGCCGCCGCTGTGGCGGCCGAAGCGCACCGGGGCGTCGGGGGAGTCGTGCTCGCCGAGGACGAGCCGGGCCCGCAGGACGATCCGGTCTCGACGGCCTCCGGCTGGGGGCGGGATCCGGCGCGCCGCCGAACCGGACCGGACGGCTCCCTCACTCGTTCGGGTAGGGCCGTCGTCCTCCGGGTTTCGGTGTCTCCCGCCGAACCCATGATCCCGCCTGGACGGCGCCTCCCCGGCGTCCCGGCCTTCCAGGAAAGGGCAGTTCATATGACCACGGAAGACGGAGAGCCGATCGTTTCGGTCACCGACGCGACCCTCACCGACATCGCGGACAACGGCATCTGGCGCGGTGCGAGCCTCGACATCAGCCCGTCGGTCCTCGCCGTCGCCCGGGCACTGCTCGCCGCGCTCCAGGGCACCGCGCCCGCCGCCGAACTCCCGGCGGAGCTGCGGGAGCTGCTGGACGCCGTCCGGCAGCGCGCCGGGGCCGCGATCCAGCGCGTCCCGGTGGCGGACGGCGTCAGCCTCTCCGCGTTCACGATCAGGCAGAACTCCCCCGAGCCGCGTCCGGTGGTCATCGTCCCCTCCGGGTGGAACCCGTACGGCTGGCTGCCGTTCCTGGCCGGCTACCTCTCGCTGGCGGCGCGCGGCTACCACGTGCTGGCGTACACACCGCGCGGCATGGGCAGGCCCGGCGAGTTCTACTCCTCCGACGGGTTCATCGGTGTCGCCGGACCGGACGACCGGGCGGACGGATCGAGGATGATCGACCACGCGGAAGGCCTGTTCTCCCCGGAGAAGGTCGGCTTCCTGGGTCTGTCCTACGGGTCCGGCATCAGCCAGCTGGTCGCCGCGCACGACGAGGACAACCGGGTCGCCGCCGTCGCCGCGCTGAGCACCTGGGGCAACCTCGCCACCAGCCTCTACGACAACGGCACCCGGCACACCGAGGCCGTGGAGCTGCTGATCGCGTTCACCGGGGCCGAGAAGGGCAAGGAGCACGAGAAGTTCGACGCGGAGACCTGGCGCATCCTTGAGGACTTCCGGGCCGGGCGGAACCTGGAGGACGTCGTGGCCTGGGGCACCGACCGCTCCCCGGAGGCCCACGTCGGCCGCACCAACGGCCACGGAACGCCGACCTTCTACTCCAACACCTGGCACGAGACCCTGTTCCCGGCGGGCGAGGCGATCGCCACGTTCGAGAAGCTCACCGTCCCCAAGCACCTGAACCTGTGGATCGGCGACCACGGCGCCCCGGAGGGTGCCGGCATCACCGGCGTGGTGACCGGCAATCCCTTCCCCGGCCTGCTGACCCCGATGCGGGAGGCCTACGCCTGGCTCGACCACCACCTCCTCGGCAAGGCGAACGAGGTACCGGACTGGCCGGTGGTCAGCAGCCAGGTGATGTTCACCTACGAGACGGTCCCAGCCCTGATCGGCCGACGGATCACCGTCCCGGCCCGGCGCGAACCCCTCGACTCCTGGACCGGAGCGACCACCGGCACCGAGGCCTGGTACCTCGGCGGCACCGACGGCAACGGCGGCGGCACCCTGTCCGACAAGCCCGCCACGGACTGGACCCGTGATCTCCTCGCCGGCCGGGAGACCACCGCCACCGCCGTGGACAAGATCATGGAGACCGGGCAGAAGGAGTGGTCCGGCAACCCCAAGCCCTACGCCCCCTCCGGCTTCGCCCCCGACCGGGTGCTGCTCTGGTCCACCGAGGAACTGTCCGACGGCCGCCGCATCCGCGGCTCCGCCACCGTGCGCCTCGGCGTCCGGGTCGCGGACGGCGACGCCGCGACCCTGGTCGCCTACCTCTTCGACGTGGCCCCGGACGGCAGCGCCCGGATCATCACCCACGAGCCCCTCACCGTCACCGGCCTCACCCCCGGCACCGCCCGGACCGTCCGCTGGACGCTCCAGCCCACCGCCTACGACCTCCCCGCCGACCACCGCCTCGCCCTGGCCGTCAACACCCGCGACCAGCTCTACGCCTTCACCGGCACGGTCGACGGCACCACCACCATCACCTCCCTCCACGGCGAGGAGGCCGTCCTGGAACTCCCCCTCGGCTGACCGGCCACCCCGGCCGAGCGGCGGACGGGCGGGTCGATCCGAGGACCGACCCGCCCGCG